>NZ_JBSGZP010000068.1:0-17648 GCF_053611065.1 Streptomyces sp. NPDC054840 | reverse complement strand
TACGAACGCCACCCCCGCAACTACCTGGCTCTTCTCGGTCTCGCAGCCGCCTCTGCTGCTACAAACGGCTCGTCCGCCTCACCACATAGGACACGGTCCAACTCGTGTCGTCTGCCACGAGAACACAGTCAGCACTTCGTTGTTGAGCTCTACCAAGCGAAGATCGCTCCATGGACTACGTCATCGACCTTGACCAAGCCGCCGCCGAGATCGCTGCACGCCTTCCCGCCTGGACTTCGGCCGGACTCAGTCCCAGACCGATCACCTGGCGGGACGAGGCCGCTCTCTGGCCTCAGCGGCTGGAGACCGACCGGGCCCTCGTCGCCGACCCGTATTCGATCGGCGTGCGCATCCTGGGTACCGACGACTGGACCGAGCTGCAGCTTGTCCTGTACTGAGGCGGCTGGGCAGACCTCGATGCCCTGACCGATGAGGAGGTCACCACCGAATGCCCGCAGATCACTACCCCGGAGGGGTTCGGCAGCCTCCTCGACTCCTCCGTCACACGTTTCCTGGGCACCGGCCGGTGTCCGGCCACCTGACGCAAGCTCGTATCCGGCACGCTGCCCTCGTGCCGGTCCGTAGATCAAAGAGCGTGCAGGACCCGGATTCGCAGGAGGTCGAAGTTCGCTCGCCCGAACATCTGCCGCTTCAGCAACTTGATTTTGTTGACGACGCGCCGCAGCTGGCAGACCTGCCGGACCAGAAGATGTGGCGGATCGACCGAGCGGCCGACTACGGCGCCTTCCAGGACGCGGCCCGAGCCCGGGTCGACCTGGTGCGGATCGAGCGGCACTGGGAAGACATTCTGCGGATCATCGGCTCCATCCACACCGGCGCGGTGCGGGCCTACGACGTGATCCGATGCCGTCGCGCGACGGCCGGCCCACCCCGCTGGGCGATGCGATCGCCCACTACGGGCGGATCGCCAAGACGCTGCACAGCCTGCGCCTGGCCGACGAACCCGGCTACCGGCGGCAGATCAAGACCCAGGCCAACCTGCAGGAGGGCCGCCACGCGCTCGCCCGGAAGATCTTCCACGGCCGGGCCGGGCAGCTCTACCAGAACTACCAGGACGGCATGGAGGACCAGATCGGCGCGCTCGGCCTGGTCCTCAATGCCTTGGTGCTCTTCAACACCCGCTACATGGACGCTGCTGTCGCTCGGCTCCGCGCCGACGGCTTCGATGTCCGCGACCGAGACGTGGCCCGCCTCTCCCCATTCGTGCGGCACCACGTCAACCTGCCCGGCCGGTACTCCTTCCAACTACCGGAGCTGCCCGGAGGCCTGCGGCCCCTGCGCGAGCTGAGCGCCGTCGACGAGAGGTGATTGAGGGCGAGTAGCCGTCCTCCGTCCTCCCGGGCCAGGCGGGTCCGTAGCGTAGGTGCGAAGGTTGCTCGCATGTTCGGGGGTTGGGTGCGCATCGCAGATCACGCCAGGTGGGGCCGGGGCTTTCCGGTGAAGTACCTCTTGGTCCAGGAGGACGAAGATGGCGTGGAACAGCTCTGGGGGAGGTGCGCGGGTGTTGAAGGGTTGTTCGTCGACCCCGTCCCGCCGTCACGGGAGGTCCTCACCCTCCGTGGATGTCGCCCCGACGGTCTCCTGAGCGAGGTCTTGGCCGAGCCCGACGTCTCGCTACGGAGTCTGGGCGACGTGTGCGTCGAGGTCTGGGACGACGAGAAGCCCGTGCAGTGGTGGACTCTTGTCGATGCGGTCGTGGTGGCTCATCAGCCCCACCCGGACGACCCAGCACGGCACGACATCGTGCTCGGCGCCGGCGTCAGGAGCGAGGAGAGCTTCTTCGAGCTGCCTACGGCTCCGCGCTTCGAGCTCTTCGCCGGAACGCCGACCGCTGCGGCAAGCGCAGGCCGCTGCTCTGGCGTGGACGGCCTGTTCAAGGCGCGAGTGGCCCCCGCCCCCGTACCGAAGGAGCTGATCGGCTGCGAGCCTGCGGAGCCCCTGCTCGCGGCGCTGTGGCGCCCTCGTCGGTCGGAGCGGGACTGGGCCTACCTCCTGGTGCTGGATCGCCATGGTGCCGTGATGGCCTCCCGCACCGTGGGCCTGGCCATCACTGGGGCGCGACCGTCCGTGCTCGGAGGCACGCTCGTCGACATCACCCTCACCGATGGTGGAGACGATCGGCCATCCTTGGCGGCCCGCCCGATCTGGGCGGAGTGGTATCAGGGCCCGCCGGCACAGTCCAACATGTGGGCTCCGTACGACTCGCAGGGCAGGGCAGCGTGGTTGGACCTCGCCACCCGTGCCTGGCGGGTGCCCGCGCCCCGGCCGGATCGGTCCGGCGGTGAGTACCATCTCGACGGCCGGTTCGTCACGGATGTTCCTGGGCTGCACTGCTCGATTGCCGAGGCCCTGCTCGGGCCCGGCCGCTACTACGGGCGGGAGTGGAACGCCTTCAAGGACTGCCTGGCTGGTGGATTTGGAGTGGCCCCTCCCTTCACTTTGACCTGGCACGACTCCGAGGTCGCACGCCGCGCGCTGGCGGACGTTGTGGAGGATCCAGAGGACGGGCTCTCCTACTTCGAGGACATCGTGCGGCTTCTCGAACGGTGCGGCGTCACGGTCGTGCTCCAGGGAGCCGCAGGCGTCCGAACGAATGCGGTTTCGGGACAGGCTGAGCGAGCTTCAGCGCCTGCTGTTGCCGGGCGCGAGCAGGCTGGTGACCTCTGCGATCGCCTCCGGGGACGGCTTGAAGTAGCGGCGGACGTTCTCCGCAGCGTGGGCGGTCAGCGCCGGTACGGTGACGTCGGAGGCCGCCGATAGCGGCCCGCCGGACTACCTCACGCTCATGAAGGCTCAGGAGATGTGGAGGGTCGCAGACGGCAGCGTCATCACGGTGGCCGTCGTCGACAGCGGCTTCAAGGAAGTCGCGGGCGTGCGGAGCGAGTCCGTCCTTCCAGGTGTGTCGGTCATGTCACCGCCGATCAAGGAGCCGGACAAGACATACCCGCCGCACGACGATGTCGACGGGCACGGGACCACCATGACCGCGGCCATCGTCGGCGACGGCACGGGAGGCGCCCCCAAGGGGCTGGCTCCCGGCGCCAAGGTCATGCCCGTAAGAACCAGCCTCGGCACGCCCATGGCCTTTGCCGCAGGCGCCGAGGGCGCCAAGGGGATCCGGTACGCGGCCGACAGCGGGGCCAAGATCATCAATTTGAGCTGGGGCGACTACTACGCCTTCGAGAAGCTCAAGCCGGCTGTCCAGTACGCCCAGAGCAAGGGGGTCTCGTCTTCGCTGCCATGGGAAATGAGGGTGAGGGCAACAACGCGCACAATTTGCTCGCCATGGTTCCGGGAGTCATCGGCGTAGGAGCCATTGACGAGACCGGCGAGCCGTTGGATCTCTCCTCGCACGGGCCGGACACGGACCTGGCCGCGTGCGGCAGCAAGGCCCGGATCCGCTGCAAGGAGAACACCACCTGGTGCGTGTCTGACGGAGGTACCTCGTACGCCACTGCTCTGGCCTCCGCCTCCGCCGCGCTCGTGTGGTCGGCTCACCCCGACTGGACCGCAAATCAAGTCGCCCGCGTCCTCATCGAGACCGCCGGCGGCCCCGTCGACGGCGCAAAGAGCAACGACTGGATCGGCTACGGGGTGGCCCGCCCGAGCTGGGTGCTGCTGAAGAAGGCAGGCAGCCCGGGGCCGCCTGACGCTGACCCCTTGGCCAGCCCAGCCCCCGTGAAGACCCCCATCCCCACCCCTACCCCCAGCGCCGACCGAACAGCCACGACCTCACACCGGGCGGAATCAGCGAATACGGAATCCGGGGAAGTCCCCTTGGAGTGGCCGGTAGTCGGCGCCGCCGTCGCCGTGATCATCGGCATCACGGTGCTCGTCAAGCGCCGTCGCAGTTGATCCTTCCGAGCTCGCCTTTCCGGCCAGCGAAAAAGCCCACGCCTCGCCCTTCACCGGGCGGGGCCTCGGGAGCATGCCGACGCGAGTCGTGTCCCGCCCGGCGGACCACTTTGGGCGGCCGACACTCCCCTCTGACGGGACAGCTTCCCGAGGTCGCGACCACGGTCGACGCCACCGACGCATTCTCTTGGCGTACAGGAACGAGGCCGCGGGGCGGGCGACGGTGGCACCAGCCCGCAAGAAGTCCTCCGAACCCCGTGCCACGGGCGGTATCCACGGGACACAGCTCATGCTCACGGCCGAGTCCGACGACATCACGGCCATACGTGAAGAAGGCGATCTGGGAGCGTACATGCGAGTCCTGATCAGCCCGCCCCCGTAGCACCCGCCCCCACGTCCGAGGGCTTCCGCGATCCGGCCCACACCCCAGGGGCTTGGCCGACGCCCCGCCCCCCCTGCCTCCGGGGCACGTGCGGGCCCGGGAGAGCCCGCCTACTGCGGCTGCCTCCAGTGCCAAGCCCTCGGGGAGCACGTCGAGTCCGACGCATGCGCGTGCCCCTCCTGCGCGCACCGCAAGTCGCAGATGCTGGCCACCCGCAGCGCGGAGAGACGGCGCCCGCCTACGGCACGGACGGTGCCAGAGCCGCCAGAGCCGACTCCCCAGGGCGCGGCTCCGGCAGCCCCGCAACGACGCCAGCAGCCGCCCAGCCGCCGCCCGCCCCCCGGACGGCCAGCCCATGCCCGGCCAGGCCCTCCAGGTGCTTGGCCACCGTACGCTGCGCGAACCCAGCCGCCTGGCAGAGCTCCTCCACCGCGACCGCCCGCCCGGCGGCCTTCAGCGCGCTCCACGTGCGCTGCGCGGGCTGGCCGAGGCCTCCGTCCGCCTTGCTCGCGAACACCGACGCCTGCGGATCGCGCGCTGGACCACCGATGGCCACCGGCCCCTGCGCGGGCACCAGCGTGCTGCCCGCGCCGTCCGCGACGGCGGCCGGAGCCGCAGTGCCCGCGGCCGAAACCGGCCTCTGGGCGGCCCGCGGCTCGGTACGGGACCGGCCCACCGGCCGGGGCGTCCGGTTCACACGACGATGCCTGCGGCCCTTCTCACGCTTGCCCACGTCGGCTCCTCCAGCGACTCGCTTCCAGCTCCTGCCCTAACGATCCTGCCAGCCCACAGAACGCCTCGGGCCCAGGCGATGCGGAGAATCACTGACACGGCCCAGCACCACAGGCCTTCGGCACTGCGACGACCTGCGGCGCCACCGCATGGCGAGGTGATGGACGTTCCGCTCGTACGCCCACTCGGCCCCCTCAGCCGCAGGCCGCCCTCCGTCGCGGCAGCGGCCGGTACCTCGAGCCGGAGAAAGTTTGCGCACTCGGCCACCGGACCGGGATCTTCAACGTGCACCTCGATCCGGTGCTCGCACAGGCTCACCAGCGCCATGAGCATCGTCGCCGCGGTGATACCGACTGGGGGATGTTCTTCACCTACAAGGTCGAGTACGGCGACGAGCCGCTGGTCCAGCTGTCCGTATCCCGCACGTGGGCACGGCAGGTCGCCGGCGCCGGCTGGGCCGTCGTGGACGGCCTGCCGAGTGATCCACGTCCTGGAATGGGACGACAGCGTCACACCCCGCGTGTGTCCGGGCGTTGCGGGGGGCCCGCGGTGCGCTGGCTGTTGGCTCTGCGTCGGGAGGCCCGCTGCTCCCCCGGCTGTCTGGCAGCGCGTTCTACGTACTGCTGTCGTGCTGGCGTCTGCGGCGTTCGAGCCTTGCGTGCGGGTACAGGTACGGGGCTGACCCCTCCTCCACCAGGTCTGGGTCGGAGACGGCCATGATCCTGTCGAGGAGAGCCGCTGTTACGGCTCCTCGGTTGCCGTGGGCAGGTTGTGCCATGGGTGTCCGCACGTGCCCTTGCAGTACTTCTGCCTGCGGCGGGTGTCAGCGACGGCGAACACGGAGACGAGGACACGAAACGCCTTCACGTGCTCGTCTGCGGGGAGCCCGGCGAACCCGCTGCGGGGCGGGTCCATGCAGATCATCACTGCAGGGTTGGCTGTGGGCTTGACACCGGACCGCCCAACTCCCGCGCGGCCGTCTGCGGCCGTGATGTGTGCCTGCATCGCGTAGCCGGCGACCGCCCGCAGTACCTCCTGTCGGTCTGCCGGGTAGAGGCCGGAGAACCAGGCCGCACCGTCGTCCAACGTGCGGAGCCCTTGGGCGACCTCGTTGACGACCTCCTCGGTCTCGCGCCGGAGGGCACGGCTGTCGTCCCTGCTCGTTTCGGCCATCTCTTGATCATTCCACGCTGCCGGTTCGGGGCGAAGGCCCGACCATTGGCGGGCCGAATGCCAGTGCGGTGCTCTGTCCCGTCGGGGAGCCGTTCGACGACGGCCTGGCTCGCCGGGCAGGCTGCCCTTCCGCGTGCCTGAGACGGAAGAACTTACTCAGGGGTGTGGTGTTTCGGGCTGGGCTGCCCTCCACGGCCTCTCGTGCTGCGCGCAGTCTGCTGGGATGGTCGCCCAGGAGCCGGGTGGTGATGAGGATGGCCTGGATCATGCCGACGCCTTGATCCTTCAGATGCTGCTGTACTGCATCCATGTCGGCGCCCGTCGCCAGCAGACGTCTGCACTCATCGATGTCGTCAGCAACCTGCTGCGCGCGCTCAGGGGGCAGACCGCTGACATTGGCGAGAAGTTCTTCCGCGGTGGGGCTTGCCATGTCTGGGATCCTCTCAGCGGATCTCCGTCACTTCCACGCGGTTTCATCCCCTCCTTACCGTGCCCAGTCGACGCCCAGCTCGGCGAGTGCGGCGAGCTGTGCCTGGTCGAGCTTGTCGCGGTGGGCCTTTTGGTTCCCGATCCAGATGCCGGTGCGGTGTTCGGTGCCGTCCGGGAGATGCTCGACGACGGCCCGCCCCGGCAGGCCGCCCTCCCGCGCGGTGTACTGCTTGAGGGCCGGGAGGCCTTTTTGGAACGCTGTACCGCTCGCGCGCGGCCCGGACGCCGCGGTTGTCTTCGCCGGGGCCCTGCGGGCCCGTGGGGCCTTCTTCATGCCGAGTTCGTTGAGCTGGCGCTGCTGCTCGGCGTTCAGCCGGTCCCAGGTCCGGCGTTGGGTGGCGAGCCACCGGCCGACGTCCTCGCCGTGCCGCGTCACCCCCGGCACGACGGCGGTCAGGCGGGCGCCTTCCGCCAGGAGCTGGGCGAGGTAGGCGTAGTGCCACTGCTGCCAGTCGACGGTCCACCCCAGCGTCCCCGGGTTCCAGTCGGGGTCGATCGCGGCGAGCGCCGCGGCCCGCCGCTCCGCGCGTACGGGGTCCTTGCCCAGTCCGCCGGGGCGGCGGATGTTCGTGAGGTACTGCCCGACCGCGATGTCGAGAATGGTGGCGTGCCGCGGCGCGGCCTGCGTCCCGTGCAGCTCGTAGTATGCCCGCGCTGCGCCGAGGTTCTGCTCGAAGCCGGCGTCGGCGGTGTCCCACACGACCCCAGCCCCTCCCGCGCGGCCGCCCGCTCGCCGGTCATCGACCCGGCCCGGTAGACGCGCCGCTGATCCGACAGCCACCTGCCGAGTGGGAACGCGCCTTCCGGTTCGACGTGCTCGTAAGGGACCTCCAGGTGCTCCTGACGCTGCCGGTACCGCCATGCGGCTTCCACACCCCGGCGCCAGTGAGGGCCAAGAGATGTCCGTACAGATCTCGACGGTCGACCGCGAGAGGAACCGGATCCTTCTGGCTGAACCCGTCGTTCCCGAACGCGTTACGGGTGGGGTGGGGTGGTCTGCGTTTCCGTGCGCGGGGCGAGGGTGAGGGGTGCGCCATTCAGCTCGGTTCGGCCGGTGGAGGTCCACCAGAGCTCTCCGTCCTCGGTGAGGTAGGGGGTGTCGCCGTCCACTTCGCTGCCGTGGTCGAGTGCGTCGGCCACGACGGTTAGGTATACGGCCAGTGAGGGCCAGCCGTCGTCGAAGTAGGCCCTGCCGTCGTGTGCCGTACTGCCGATGCGGCCCTGGCCGGGTCCTTCGCGCATGTCGATGATCTGGGAGTCGCCGTCGCTTTGCGCCCACGGGATCCACTGCGGGTGCCACCAGGGTTCGTCGTCCCCGTCGGGTTCGGTCAGGTCAGGGTCGTCCCCGGCGATGTCGACGCACATCTGCCAGTGCTCGACCATCCCCGCGATGGACATGGGCGGCTGGTCGGGGACCAGGTTGGCCCACTGGGTGATCCCGTTATGGCAGGCCAGCGATTCCAGGAGGTCGGCGGGGAAGCGCACCCCCATCGCTTCCTGCGCGGCCTCGACTTCGGCAGAGTCGGCCGGTGGGGCGAGCAGCGCGTGGGAGGCGGGCGCGTGTCGCTGCATCCAGGTGTCGATTCTGGCCCAGGAGCGGGCTACCGGCTGGGGTGTGGGGAAGGTGAGGACCCTGCGCAGGAGCTGCAGGCTGCGGAGCCAGTGGAGGTACTTGTCGGTTTCCGCCCAGAGTTCTCGCAGCTCGGATGGTTCGGCTTCGACCCGGTCCACGGCGCGGACGGCGATGTCCCGCAGGTCGACAGGAAGTGCGGGGACGGGCAGCTCGGGCCCGTACGCGCTGGTGACGGGCCGGCCCCCGGGGCACTGGGCGGCGACGAGGGCTGCGGCGGCCACCGCTTCGACCGCCAGCTGCTGGTCGAGGGGGTCGTCGGCGTCGAGGACGTGGACGAGGGCGTCCCGCACGAGGCCAGGCCGGTCGGCCTCGGCGGTCTCGTCGAGGGAGCTGCAGAAGTCCGCGGCTGTGTCGTTGTCGAAGGGGCCTACGTCCCAGGTGCCCATGGGTCTCCTTGAGATGGGGTGCTCCGGGATAGTGCCAGGCGGCACCGACAACACCGGGCTGGGGGGGGCGGCGCGGAGGGTCATGCCGGTGGTTGGTGATCCGTGCTGCAGTGCGGGTGTGCGATCTCTCGCCTTGGGACGGTGGTGTGAGAGACGCTTGTGGCGCGGATCGGCGGGTGCGGGGGCGTGGTTCGGCCTGACTGCGTTGTCGGAGGGGTGGGTTACTCTCCGGCCATGGATCTGCCCTATAGCACCAGACCTTCCGCGGAGGAGATCGTCGCGGCTGTGCCCGGGCTCGCGCCGTACGCACGGCCGGCGGTGGTGTTGGCCCCTGATCGGGGGGAGCCGACGGTCCACCAGAGTTCGGTGGGTGGGCCGTTGCTTTGGCCGGCCGATGAGCCCTGGCCGGATTGCGACGTCCCGGATGAGAAGTCTGGTTCCGGGACGCCGGCGACGGCCACGGTCGCGGTGGTGCAGGTGTACCGGCGGGACGCACCGGGTGACTGGTGGCCCGAGGGCAAGGACGTGTTTCAGCTCCTGTGGTGCCCCAACGTGCACTGGGATCCGCCGGCCCCGCACGCTGATGTCAGCCCGGTCGCCGCGATCCGTTGGCGGAACAGTGCCGAGGTCACGCGAATACTCGGGGCGCCCCCGCTGCCCGTACGTCAGGAGGACCCGGACTACGGCTACACCCCCGTGCGGTGCACGCTCACCCCAGTACCCCTCGTCGATTTCCCCTACCCGCAGGCTCTGCCAGACGAGGAACTCATCGAGTCCGTGGAGGAATATGTGGAGGCGACCGGGGACGGCAGCGATGTCATCACCCGGGTGGCCGGGATCAAGTTCGGCGGGTGGCCCACCTGGCACCTGAACGAACCTGACGACATCCTTTGCCTTACGTGCAGGGCCTCGTGCCGTCTGCTGTTCACCGTGGCCAGTGACCACACCACCGGGATCACGGTCGGCAGGTGGGGCGACTTCCGAGTCTTTGCCTGCCCAGTCGGGGATGGGCACGGCTACGTCTTCGACCAGCACTGATCTACCTTGACTCACTGATGGGCGCCATGGATCCTTCAGTGCCTCGCGACAAGGGTGTGCACCAGGTCGTGGGGCGTTGAGCTGGGATCTTTCGGTAAGGCGTGTCGTTCTTGTGCTGAAGGCCGGTGTCGTTTCCCGCTGAAGGTTGGCTGTGGCGCGTGTGGGCTTGTCGTGCGGACAGCAGTCCCCAGGGAAGCCGCCGTCCCGCCCATCGGCAATGGGCCGCGCCGACCAGGGGTCGGGACGCGGCCGGTGAGCAGGCCGTACGATTCCCGGGGGGCGAAGCGCCGGGGGAGTTTGGTCAGGGCGGGGGACGGATGTGAGCGTTTTCTCCGTGGAGGGCGGGAGTACGCCGCCCTCACAGTGCTCGGGAGCGACGACTTCGACGCTCTGGAGGTGGTGGAGATGACTGCTGCCGGGCGTGGCGCCCTGTTGTTGGAGTTCCGGATGGACGAGGAGACGGCCAGCCTGGTCCACCTCGGCGCGGAGGTAGGTATTCCGCTGCTCAGGGCCTCCCTGGAGATCTTCCGCAAGGACTTCCTGGAGCCGAGGCGCGCAGCGGGGCTGCCTCTGCCCAGAGGCCCGGCAAGCCACTGGGCAGCAAACAACTGGGGCGGCGCCTCCGCAAGATCGGACTCCCTACCGAACCCGGACGATGCGCGGCCCTGCTTGACCTCTGCACGCAGATGCCGCCCGCGGTCCTTCAGCGTCTGCTCGGCATCAGCCCCGCAGCTGCCGAGCGCTGGGCCGCCGGGGCCGTCAGGACCGCATACGCTGCGGAGGTTGCCCGTCGATCATGACCCTATCTCGCAGTGACGGCAACAGCCTGCGTGCGGCAGCGTTCCAGCCCCGCCCTCACCTCTGCCTGGTCCGGGCCGTCCTTGCTCGCCAGTAGTTCGCCGGCCGCAGTCATGGCGGCCCAGAAATCGGGCGGTGAGCCCCGCCCGTCCCGGAACCGGGTCTTGGCAAAGTACAGGAAGATCTTCGTGAGCTCACCGGTGCGAAACCACCCGAGCAGGCCACCGGGATAGCCTCCGCGGGCGCCAGCGGCGGTTCCCAGCAGATCGCGGATGTGCTCCTCGTGCTCGTCAAGTACCCGGTCCACGATGAACACGTGCCCGAAGGAGAGAACAGTGGCGACGAGTTCCTCCTCACCCGCCGCGAACTCCGCGAAGAGTGGCTCGACCTCTCGCAGTCGGGCCTCGGCTTCCGTCCGGGGCACGCCCAGGGCCAGGCACAAGGCCAGCACACAGGCGCCCCACTCGCCTGTCCTCGCGGCTAGCTCGGCGAAGATTTCCTCATCGCTCTGCCCTGCCGCAAGCATCTCCCGCGCATCCAGAACCAGAGCGTCCGCGCCCTCCCCGTGATTCATGGCGAGAGGCTACCGCGTCGTGTGACGGCCAAGATCGGCCGCGGATGGCTCGGGCACAGAGGTCTGCTTGGCGGGCTGCCATCATGCTCGGATGGCCCACGACATAGTGTTCTTCCTCGCCCCCGACGACGCGGCCGCCGCTGCCACGCGCCTGCGGGGACCTGGTGCGGCGTTTGAGTCTGTGACCTGCCATTTTATCGAGCCGGACAGCGTCATCGCCGAGTGGGACATGTTCTTCGAGGAGCCTTCCGCCGAGGCTCCGCCACCTGAGCAACTCCTTGGGTGGGCGTGGCCGGAGTGGGTCACCGCCCCCTTGAACGATGGCGTTGAGGTGTTCGCTCTGCCGAAACGGCTGACCCAAGCACTGGCCAACGCGACCTCCGCCGAACTCGAAGAGCTCGCAGGCCGCTGGACCATGCGGCTCTGGTCCGAGGACGGGGACGACATGACCGACGACGATCTACTGGCCGTCCTGCAGGGAGTGGCCCGGCTCGCGGCGTCTGCGGTGAACACAAGGGGCGGCCTCTACAGCTGGAGCCTCTGACCGCCCATCTTTCGAGGGCGGCTCACGTTTGACGCCGCTGCACGCCAAGAGCTCGTTCCCAGTGGCGTCGAAGTACAGAGTGAAGTGCCAAGACCGGTCTGCTGCATCGATGATGCCGGTGCGCAGATACTTGTCTCGGTGCTGGGCCAGGATCTCAACGGTCTCGTCAAGGCCGAGGGTCGTCAGGCCGATCTTCAACGACCGCCTCAGCCGCGTCGCAGCGATGCCAGCGACCATCCAATGGGGCACCTCGCTGTCCCAGACCATCACCCGGCCACCGGCGGCGATGGCGTCACGTGCTGCCTTGCAGGCGCGGGTCTGGTCGGTGAGCATCGCGGCGATGTCAGGCTGACTGGGGTTCTCGTCCTCGGCGGCCATTCGGTGACTGTAAGGGGCGAACGCGGGCGTTGCTACAGGATTCGGCGTGGCCTCCCCGCGGCGCTCGGCCACTCCGCGCCTGGGGTGCAGTCGAACTGAGCTGGCTGCCCCGCCGCCTATTCCGCAGGACCGAATATCCGAACCTACCGACACTTGCCGAGAAGGCGGGCAAGTCCGGCTACATCAAGCACGCCACGGTCGTGCGCAAGCAGGGCGGCGAGGGCACCGCGTACCCCGAGCCGGTGCAGGACGTCTCCGGATCCGGCACGGCGTTGATGGAGCTGGACCTTCTCTCACCAACGGCACGAGTCGACTGCGCTCGTCCTTATGTGGTGAACGTGGCCGGGGGACGCTGGATCTCCAGGACAACTGCCGTGCCTGCCACGGATTGGTCCTCATGCATGGTGATCACCTGGCCGGGCTGAAGGTGCTGCCACTGCGAGGGGTCCAGGGGCGCGAGTCGTACCGAGGCATGTCCCCCGGGTTCCAGGAAGGGCGTGAACTCCACCCAGAGCCGGGCAATGTTGAGAGCCGGTTCGCCGGTCGCGGTCTGGTGGCCGATGTTCCACATCGGTCGCAGGACGCCAGCGCCGGAGATGGGCGTCTGTCGTCGCGCTTCGGTGGCAGGGCGGAGGGTGAGGTCGGCTCGGAGGATCCCGTGGCGGGTCTCGAAGGCGCGCCAGTGGCACCAAGCCGCGCTCTTCTCCAGCCTCATCTGTTCGGCAGCGGTGGCAAGGGTTTCCCAGAAGCTGAGCGGAAGCGGACGGACGTCACCGAGTTCTTCCAGCAGATCGAGAGCCACTTCCCATTCGTCGTGAGCGAGGTACTCCCAGACGTCGCTCACCGTGATGTCGTTCTCAGTGGCGATCTTCTCAGGAACCAGCAGGGAAGCGGCTTCCAGCAGCTTGGGGACGTCCATGCCCTGATTCTGGACCACGGTCTCCTGGCCGCAGCAGGAGGTGCCCGATGACCTCCATCGAGCAGATCGCGATCCTGGCGACCTTCGGGGCGGTGTGGGCGGTTCTCTCCGTCGGTCACAACGTCGCGAAGGCGGCGCCGTCGGCGGCCGAGGTCGCGGATGGCGTGCGCCCGAGGCGGGGCTGGGGCGCGTGTCTGGGACACGTTGCCCAGTACCACCTGGTGGCTCTATTCACGGGTTGTGGCTCTGGCTCAACTTCTGTGGTGGATCGATCTCAGGCTGACGGTTGGCCCGTTGACTGCACCGTTTCGTGGACCAGCTCAGCGAGCTGGAGCAGGAACCCGTACGTTGCCATCCGCCCGTGGATGCGGATGAAGTAGGACCGACTGGAGCATTTGAAGATCTCTCGCCGGCGCACCTTCCAGAGCTTGTCCTCGTACGTGCTTGCCGCCTCCAAGAGGGCCGTCTCCGCTTCCTCGGCACTACCGTCGAACTCCGTGAGGGTCCGTGCATTGCGATCCGCCTCGCTGACACCTTCGACAGGTATGGCCAGCACGATCCATCGGGACACCCTGAGATCCGTTCTCCCCAGCACCGCCAGTTGCGACGCGCACGGCGCAAGTGTGGCAGCAGCTTTCCGACGCAAGACCGGCACCACAGAAGCTGAGCCAGAACCCGTTCTCGTGAACAAAACCACCAGTGCGGGCGGCGGCGGTTCGGGCCGCGCTTAGAACCCCTAACGAAATGATCTTCGAGGTGGTTGGATCGCTCCAGGACCGACGATCCGGGGGTGCGGGGTGGCGCGGCCGAAGCCGTGGGAGGTCGACGATGAGCTGTGGGCGGTGATCGAGCCGCTGCTACCAAAGGTGGGGCGTCGGGCTCGATACCCCGGGCGCAAGCGGCATCCGGACCGGCTGGTGTTCCACGGCATCATGTTCGTGCTGCATACCGGCGTTGCATGGGAACACCTGCCGCAGGAACTCGGCTTCGGTTCAGGCAGGACCTGCTGGCGCCGCCTGGCTGAATGGACTGAAGCCAGGGTCTGGCTCCGGCTGCACGAGGTCCTCCTCGCCAAGCTCCGCAGCGAGAACGCCCTGGACTTCTCAAGGGCGGCAGTCGACGGCTCCCACATCCGGGCATTAAAGGGGGGATCCAAGACCGGACGAAGCCCCGTCGACCGGGGCAGGGCGGGCAGCAAACACCACCTGCTCACAGACGCCACCGGCATCCCGCTCGCCGCCACGCTCACCGGCGGCAACCGCAACGACGTCACCCAGCTGATCCCGCTCCTGAAAGCTGTGCCGCCGGTGCGAGGCAAGCACGGCCGGCCCCGGCGCCGCCCCGGACGTGCTGCTGGCCGACCGCGGCTATGACCGCGACAAGTACCGCCGTCTCGTCTGGGCTCTCGGCGTGAAACCGCTGATCGCCCGCCGGGGCACCGAGCACGGCTCCGGCCTGGGCGCCCAACGCTGGGTCGTGGAGCGTCCCTTCGCGCATCTGCACTGGTTCCGCCGTCTGCGGATCCGCTGGGAGATCCGCGACGACATCCACGAAGCCTTCCTCACTCTGGGATGGAGCATCATCTGCTGGCGTCGGCTCAAGAACCACCATGCGTGAGCCACGCGATAGCGACCGTCTACGGCAAGACCTTCCGTTCGTCGGCCTTGAGGCCGCGGAGTGTCCAAAGTCCGTACAGAGCCAGCAGCGGTTTGACGACCATCCACTCGCCAGGGCGGTAGTCATCCGCGCGCACCAGCCTCTCTGCAAGATCGGGCCGCTGCCGCCGCAAGTACGCTCGCGCCTTGAGCGCATGAGCTGGTTGAGAGGCGATCTTGATGCGGCCCACGTCCTCAAGCAGTGGGATCACGTTCGTGATGTTTTCCCACGTCGTTGCGCTTTGGTCCTCGAGGAGCACCGTGCCGTCGAACTCAAGTACCGACTTCGCGTAGTCAGCCATCAGCTTGGCCTCCGCAGCGCCGCTGCCGGTCGCGCCGCCGCTGAAGATCACGCGGGTCTCATGCGCACCATCGGCGCATGAGCGGATTCCAGCACGGACTCGCCATCGGTTGATCAGGTTCGCCGTCGCTTGGGGATTCCGGTACCCCAACACCACCACGGCCTCGGAGGCGCCCCCGCTGTCCCCCACGAGAACTTGAGACCAGCGCCAGTTCAACCACTCGCCCCAGGCCAGGGCTGCAACCCCAGCTATCGCCAGTCCTGTCCTTCGCCGCATGCGGCGACTCTAGGGCACCTCGGTGCCGAGCCGCGAGGAACCAGCCGCGCTACAAACGACGCATTCTGTTAGGAGCAGGATGCGGCCATCGCCAAGAGGGCGATCATGACGTTGACGGTCAGGTTGTCCCCGTGCGCGAAGACGCCGATGACCAGGAGTTGCACGGCGAAAGATACGGCTACGGCGACGATCGAGGCTCGCCGAGTGCAGGTTGCGACGATGAATCCCAGGACGAGGTCCACCGCCAGAAACGACAGAAACTGGCCCTGATACCCCACCGACAGGTCCGCATGGACGGAGCTTGGAGTGCCCACCACCACGGCGGTGGATCCGGAGATCGCCACTGCCAGAGCCAGCAGCGGCATCCGTCGGACCACGCCGACGAGCAGGCTCACGGCCAGCAGCGACCCGACACCGTGGACCGTGCCCGACGCCCGCGGCGCGCCCCCCACCAGCAGACCCACCATCAGAAGGTAGGAGGCACCCCCCGCCCAGGCCACGGCCTTCGTTCTCGTCATCGGCGGCGTGCCCCCCACCGGGGAACAAGGCCGCGGTGCGCGACACGCACAGGCAACGGGGTGATCGTTATGAGGTTCACGCCGCGAGACTATCCGGGCCACCGCCCGCGCGGCATTGGCCCCGGGACGTACGCCCACGGGCTAACCAGGCCGCGCGATTGCCGCCCACGGCCCCATGTCCGGACGGCAGGCCTCTCGGCACTGTGGGTGCCGTGATCGAAGTCAACGAACTCACCAAGCGCTACGGCAGCAAGACGGCCGTCGACCATCTGTCCTTCACCGTGCGGCCAGGCCAGGTCACCGGATTCCTCGGCCCCAACGGAGCCGGCAAGTCCACCACCCTGCGGATGATCCTCGGCCTGGACGCGCCCACCACCGGCTCCGCCACCGTCAGCGGCGTCCCCTTCCACCACCACCCGCGCGGACTGCGGCACGTCGGCGCCCTCCTCGACGCCGGACAGGTCCACGGCGGCCGCACCGCCGCCGCCCACCTGTCCGCCCTGGCCCGCAGCAACGGCATCCCGCGACGCCGGGTGGACGAGGTGCTCCAGGAAGTGGGACTGGCCGAGGCGGCGAGCTGTCGCATCGGCGGATTCTCCCTCGGCATGAAGCAGCGGCTGGGGATCGCCACCGCCCTGCTCGGCGACCCGCCCGTGCTCATGTTCGACGAGCCGATCAACGGCATGGACCCGGAGGGCGTGCTCTGGGTGCGCCAACTCTTCCGGCGCCTGGCCGCCGAAGGGCGCACGGTCTTCCTCTCCAGCCACCTGATGTCGGAAATGGAGAACACCGCCGACCAGCTGGTAGTCATCGGCCGGGGCCGCCTCATCGCCGCCGAGGCGGTACGGGACTTCGCGGCCCGCGGCACCCGTCGCAGCGTCGTGGTCGGGACACCACAGGCCGCCGAGCTGGCAGCCGTGCTGACCGCGGCGGGCGCCACGATCGAGCCGGACGGCTCGGCGGGCGCCGAGAAACTCGCCGTGACCGGGCTCCCGGCGGACCGAATCGGAGCGCTCGCCTTCGAGAACCGTATCCGGCTGGACGAGCTGACCACCCACACCGCCTCACTGGAGGCGGCCTTCATGGAACTCACCGCCGACAGCGTCGAATACCAGGCAGGACAGCCTCGATGACCACACTCGCCTCCGTCCCCCCGACCACCGCCGTCACCGGGCCACCCGCCCGCTTCCGCGACCTGCTCGCCTCCGAGTGGATCAAGATGCGGTCCCTGCGCTCCATCCCGTGGACAATCGCACTCACCGTCCTGTTCGTCATCGGGTCCTCCGCCGTGGCCACGCTCGCGGACAACGCCGCCCGCTCCGGCCCCGCTGACTTCCTGCCCTACAACGCCTATCCGCCGGCGGGCTACTGGACGCTGATACTCGTCGCCAGCAGCATCGGCGCCCTCACCGTGGTGAGCGAGTACAGCAGCGGCCTGATCCGCACCACCACCGTGGCCGTCCCCGCCCGGAGCTCGGTGGTGCTGGCCAAAGCGGCCGTCACCGCCGCGCTGTGGACCGCGGTCGGCACGGTCATCTCCACCGGTTCCTTCCTGGTCTCCCAGGCCATCCTCAGCGGGAGGCACGTCGGGGTCCCGCTCACTCACCCCGGGGTGTTCCGGGCGCTGGTGGCATCCGCGCTGCTGGCCCCAGTCTGCGCACTGATCGGTCTGGGCCTCGGCGTCCTGCTCCGGCACAGCGCTGCGACCATGGTCACCAGCGTCTTCACCCTGCTGATGCTGCCGCCCATGTTCTCGGAGAGCGATCGTTGGTCGGCGGACATCAACCACGCGATGGTGTCGGCCGCCTGGAAGCGCTTGGTCCAGAACTGGGAGCCCGATCCCGGATCCCTGGGATACACCGCCACGGTCCCCGGCTCCTGGATCGTGTACGTGCTCTGGCCGCTGATCGTGGTCGCACTCGCCGTGCTCGTCGTGAGGCACCGCGACGTGTGAGTGTGCCTCCAGGACGCGCAC
>NZ_JBSGZP010000067.1:0-17719 GCF_053611065.1 Streptomyces sp. NPDC054840 | reverse complement strand
CGCTTCTCCTCTGCCGCCGGCACGGGCCTCGCGGGACCGGGCCTCGGTCCCGCCTCCGGCCCGGTGGCATCACCAGTAGACGACGACCTTGTCGCCGACCTGCACCTGGTTGAACAGCGCCGACAGCTTGCCCTTGTCCCGGACGTTCACGCAGCCGTGCGAGGCCCCGTTGTAGCCGCGGGCCGCGAAGTCGGACGAGTAGTGGACCGCCTGGCCGCCGCTGAAGAACATCGCGTACGGCATCGGCGTGTGGTAGATCGTCGACGTCCACTCCTTGGCCTTCCAGCCCACGTTGAACACGCCCTCGCGGGTCGGGGTGTTCTCCGAGCCGAAGCGCACGTCCATCGTGGAGACGACCTTGCCGTCGATCATCCAGGCGAGGGTGCGGCTCTCCTTGCTGATGCACATGACGCGGCCCGTCATGCAGCGCGGGTCCGGGGCGTCGACCTCGTTTACGGTCGAGGGACGCAGCTCGTCGTCGGTGGGCTTCTTGCTGGCGGTCTGGATCTTCTTCCAGGTGGCGTCGTCGACCGAGCCGGTGGCGCTCAGCCCGTTCTTCGACTGGTAGGTCTTGACCGCGGCGGTCGTCTTCGAGCCGTAGAAGCCGGTCGGCGCGACCGACATCAGCTTGAGCTGCCGCAGCCGGGCCTGCAGCTCACGCACCTGGTCGCTCTCGTCGCCGTTGGCCATGATCTGCTTCACCGAGGGCGAAGGGGAGGCCGAGGGGGAGGCCGACGCGGAGGCGGAGGCGGACGGCGACGGAGAGGCCTCGCCGGGCTTGTCGTCGGTGGAGGGGGAGGCTTCGGGGGAGGTGCCCGCCGTGGGCGAGGACGAAGCCGACGAAGCGGAGGCCACGGGCTCCGTCTTCTGCGCTCCGCAGGCGGTCGCGGCGAGTGCGACGGCGGTTGCCACCCCGATCGTGCGGATTATGACTCTCTGGCGCTGCATTGCAGTCCCCCCGGTTTCCTCGTCGTGTATCTAGGTGATGCTCCGCGTGCGTGGACAGTTGCACTCGGCTCCGGGATGTTGCGCCATTGTGACCGGCAGTCGTCCGCAGCCTTACGAAGCGATACGCGGCTGGGGGAAACCCAGCGGTGGCTCGGGGGAGGTCCTACCGGTCCCGGGCCCGGCTGCTCCACGGAGGACTACGTCACATGGCACAGACCGAGAGCGGAATCCCCATCGAACCCGTCTACGGGCCCGGTGACCTGACGGGATGGGACCCCGAGGCCGCACTCGGGCAGCCGGGCGACTTCCCCTACACGCGGGGGATTTATCCGAACATGTACACCGGCAGGCCGTGGACGATGCGCCAGTACGCCGGCTTCGGCACCGCCGCCGAGTCCAACGCCCGCTACCGGCAGCTCATCGAAGGCGGTGGCACCGGCCTGTCCGTCGCCTTCGATCTGCCGACCCAGATGGGACACGACTCCGACGCCCCCCTCGCGCACGGAGAGGTGGGCAAGGTCGGCGTCGCCGTCGACTCGCTCGACGACATGCGGACGCTGTTCGACGGGATCCCGCTCGACCGGGTCTCCACCTCCATGACGATCAACGCGCCCGCCGCGCTGCTCCTGCTGCTCTACCAGCTGGTGGCGGAGGAACAGGGCATCCCGGGCACGCAACTGACGGGGACGGTCCAGAACGACGTACTGAAGGAGTACATCGCGCGCGGGACGTACATCTTCCCGCCCGGCCCCTCGCTACGGCTGACGGCCGACACCTTCCGCTACTGCCGGGCCGAGATCCCCCGCTGGAACACCATCTCCATCTCCGGCTACCACATGGCCGAAGCCGGCGCCTCGCCCGCGCAGGAGGTGGCCTTCACCCTCGCCGACGGCATCGCCTACGTCCGTACGGCCCTGGCGGCCGGGATGGTGGTCGACGAATTCGCACCCCGCCTCTCCTTCTTCTTCGTGGCCCGCACCACCCTGCTGGAGGAGGTCGCGAAGTTCCGCGCGGCCCGGCGCATCTGGGCCCGCGTCATGCGGGAGGAGTTCGGGGCCCGGGACCCGAAGTCGCTGATGCTGCGCTTCCACACCCAGACCGCCGGGGTCCAGCTCACCGCGCAGCAGCCGGAACTGAATCTCGTACGGGTGGCCGTGCAGGCCCTGGCCGCCGTCCTCGGCGGCACGCAGTCACTGCACACCAACTCCTTCGACGAGGCGATCGCGCTGCCGACCGAGAAGTCCGCCCGCCTCGCGCTGCGGACCCAGCAGGTCCTCGCCCACGAGACGGACGTGCCGCACACCGTGGACCCCTTCGCCGGGTCCTACGCGGTGGAGCGGATGACGGACGACCTGGAGGCGGCGGCGCTCGCTCTGATGCGCCGGATCGAGGACCAGGGCGGGGCGGTGGCCGCGATCGAGGCCGGGTTCCAGAAGGCCGAGATCGAGCGGAACGCCTACCGCATCGCGCGGGAGACCGAGAGCGGGGAGCGGGTGGCGGTCGGGGTCAACCGCTTCGCGCTGGAGCGCGAGGAACCCTACGAGCCGCTGCGCGTGGACCCGGCGATCGAGGCGCGCCAGTGCGCGGCGCTGGCCCGGCTGCGGGCGGAGCGCGGCGGGGCGGCGGTGACGGCGGCGCTCGCGGCCCTGAAGGAGGCGGCGGCGGGGACGGCGAACGTGCTGTACCCGATGAAGGAGGCGCTGCGCGCCCGGGCCACGGTGGGTGAGGTGTGCGGGGCGCTGCGGGAGGTGTGGGGGACGTACGAGCCGACCGGTTCCACCTGGTGAAACCCACTGGCGCGACAGGTGCAACCTTATGGGACACTCCTGCGCATGCTGGGTGTGACAGATCTTCCGACTTATCTCGCCGGCCTGGTGCTGATCATTCTGCTGCCGGGTCCGAACTCCCTCTACGTGCTCTCCGTGGCAGCCCGCCGCGGGGTACGCACCGGGTACAAGGCCGCCGCCGGGGTGTTCACCGGCGACGCCGTGCTCATGCTGCTGACCGCCGTGGGCGCCGGGGCGCTGCTGCGGGCGAGCCCGCTGGTGTTCACCGTGGTGAAGTTGCTCGGGGCCGGGTACCTGGCGTGGCTGGCCGTGGGGATGATGCGGGGCGCCTGGGCGCTGTGGCGCACGCGCGCGGAGCGGGCCGAGGCGGAGGCCGCCGTCCTCGCCGACCCGGCCGAGAACGAGCGGCCCTACCGGCGGGCGATGCTGATCAGTCTCCTCAACCCGAAGGCCATCCTCTTCCTGATGTCCTTCTTCGTGCAGTTCGTGGACCCGTCCTACGCCTACCCGGCGCTGTCCTTCCTGCTCCTGGGCGGTCTGCTGCAGACCGGCAGCTTCCTGTACCTGACGATGCTGATCTTCGGCGGCACCCGCCTCTCGGCGGCCTTCAGGCGCCGCAAGCGGCTGTCGGCCGGAGCCACCTCGGCGGCGGGCGTCCTGTTCCTCGGCTTCGCGGCCAAGCTCGCCGTCAGCTGAGTGCCCGGCGCAGCCACCCCATCCGCCGTACGGCCCGGCGCACCGCCGGGCTGCGCGGCAGGAACGACAGCTGCGCCGGGATGCCGCCCGGCAGGCCGAGCGCGGTCAGCCGGCGGCGGGTGAAGTACCGCCAGGTGCGCGGGGTCAGGCGCTTGGCCAGATAGGCCTCGGCCGCCGGCCTGCGGGCGGCCAGGATCTGCGGCTGCATGGTGAACCCGACGGCGGTGAGCAGCGCGGTCGGCTCCGCCCGGACCTGCTCGGGGGTCGGCGGCGTCCAGGCGCGGACCGCCTCGGCGTCGGCGAGGTCCGGAAGCAGGGCGTCCACCAGGGCCAGCGGAACCCGGTTGCTGTTCGGGTACGGGGTCAGCGCGGCCAGCACCGCGTCGGTCCCGGTCCGGGCCACCGGGAGCCCGTACAGCGTGGCGGCGGTCAGCAGCCCGGTGGAGAAGCAGCCGACGACCAGCGCGGGGCGCAGCCGCTGGTAGAGGGTCTCGGCCAGGACCGGGGCGGTGATCACCGTCAGCCGGGCGCCGAGCTTCCCGGCCTCCTCCTCGGCCCGGCGGCAGTACGCGGCCGGGGCGCCGGGGTGCGGTTTGAAGACCAGCTCCCGGTGGCCCAGGGCGTACGCGCCCCGGACCATCGACACGTGCAGCTCCTCCTCCTCGGCCAGGGTCATCAGGCCGAGCCCGGAGAGGTACTGGCCCAGCAGGAGGGCGGGGGGCCCGGCCGGTCCCCCGGCGTCGGCAAGCCCGCCGGTCGTGGCCCCGGTCGCCGGTGTGGCCTCGGCGAGCTCCGCGAGGACCTTGAGGAACGGCTCCGTCGGCACCAGCTCCAGCCGTACCCCGAACTCCGTCAGCAGCAGGGGCTCCAGCCCGGGCACCAGGTCCAGGTGGAGTACCCGTCGCACCCGCATCCCGAGCTGAGGGTCGAGGCGGAAGCGGGTGGGTCCGTAGCTCATGAGCCCGTCGGCGTAGACGTCGACGGCCGCGCCCGGGAAGAGCCGGCACAGGCTCTGGGCCGGCGGGACCTGGAGGGACTCCACGACGAGCTCGATCCGGCTCTCGCCCAGGTTCCACAGCGAGCGCAGCTGCCGCTCCCAGATCGGGACGTCCTCGGCGCGCGGGGCCCAGGTGCTCGGGTGCTGCGGCTCGATGACGCGGTTCCAGTCGAGGACCTCGTCGAAGCGGGAGCGCAGGGCGGCGAAGCCCGGCATGTCCGTGATCCCCGGGGTGACCTCGGCCGTGACGGCGTGGTTGCTGGTCAGCAGGATGCGGCGGCCGGCGGGCGGGAAGGAGTCCGCGTCGATGCCCGCCGCGAGGGTGGCCGCACCGTAGAGGGTGGAGGCCAGGAAGATCTGGGTGGGCATCAGGCGCTCGCTCCCGACGGGGCGGCCTTGCGCGCGGGGGCGGCGGCGCGGCGGCCGGTGCGCAGCCGGCGCAGCACGGTGGAGCGTTCGAGGTCCATCGAGTCCAGGACCCGGTCCAGTACGTCCTGCGGCATGCGGCCGAGCGCGGCCGTGCTCATCGTACGGAGTTTCTTGGCCACGTCCGGCTCGAACCTTTCGATGGACCCCATATGGTGGGCGATAATTGCACAATAGGTCCGGACGGCTTTGGGGAGCAGCCGATCGGATTCCCGGTCGGAGGTGACCTCCGCGAGCACTTGATCGAATGCACGGATGAAATCGAGCTGCCGTTCGTCCCCTACTTGTGTCAATGAGGTGGAAACCCCGCGCCGGTAGAAGACGCCGGGCAGCCCGACCGCGGCGAAGGACACCGCCTCCCGGTGCAGCCGCCAGATCCACGGCCGGTCCTCGGCGGTCCGCAGCCCGTCGGTGAAGTGCAGCACCCCGCGGTCCAGCAGCCGCCGGTGGTACATCCCGGCCCAGGCGTACGGATAGTCCACCGAGGTGGCCCGGTCGGCGGGCAGGATCGCGGTGCGCGGCGCGGCGACCACCGACTGCGGGCCGTGGGGGACGCGCTGCACGCTCCGCGACCGGCCGGTGCACCGCACATGGTCGGTACGGACGAAGTCGCAGCTCAGAGCCTCTATGGCGGCCAGGGTCCGGGCGAGGTGGCCGGGCGCCAGCCAGTCGTCCCCGTCCAGGAACGCCAGGTACTCGCCGCGGGCCGCGTCCAGCCCGGTGTTCCGCGCGGTGGCGAGGCCCCCGTTGCGCTCGTGTCTGAGGTGGACCGCCCCCGGCAGCTCGCGCGCCGCCCGTTCCAGCAGGCCGGGCGTACCGTCCGTCGAGCAGTCGTCGACGAGCAGGAACTCGAAATCCTCCCGGGCGTTGAGTTCGAGACTCTTCAGGGCGTCCGGTGCGTATGTCTGCACGTTGTAGAACGGCACGACAACAGAGAGCTTGGGCACCTGCGAGACATTAAGGCGCCGCCCGTCATTCACTGTGGCCCGGATGCGGATTCCATGTGAACGACGCGGGGCGGGCGAGTTAACCCGTGCGCTTTCGCATTCAGTCGACGCGTTGTTAACCCGCTGTTGTGCGGTCGTTGGGCCGATCACCGAAATTGCGGAATAGCTTCTGCCGCGTGCCAGAACGCAAACGCGTCGCCGTACTCGCCGATTCCGATACGCGATGGAAATGGGGCGCACTCACCGCCCGCCGTCTCGTGCCCGACCACCAGCTCACCGGATTCCTGCTGCGCGGCCGCGCCACCCCCACCGCGCGCCAGCTCGGCGAGGTGGGGGTGCGGGCCGACCGGCTGTCCGAGGTGACCTGCGCCGAGTTCCTCGCCGAGATCGAACGCGAGCACTACGACGTGGTCGTCCTCGCGCTCGTCGGCGGGGCCGTCCAGGCCGTCCTGCACGGGGCCCGCGCCCTGTGGCCGGCCCCGGCCGGGCGCCCCGTACTCGTCACCGGCTACGTGGGCGTCGTCTACGAGAAGCTCGCCGACGGGCTGCTGCTGCGGCACGGCGCCGACCTCGTGCTCGCCAACTCCCGCCACGACGCGCAGCGGTTCCGTGCCGTGTACGAGGGCGTCGGCGCGGACGCCGCCGCCGTCACCGAGACCGCGCTGCCCTTCCTGGGCGGGGCGCCGTACGAGCCGGCCGGCAGCCGGGCCCACACGGTGGTCTTCGCCGTCCAGCCCTCCGTACCCGACAGCCGAGCCGACCGCGCCTACCTGCTGGAACGGGCGGCAGGGCACGCCCGGCTGCACCCGGGGCGCGAGGTGCTGATCAAGCTGCGCAGCAAGCCCGGGGAGCACACCACGCACCTGGAGGAGCAGCCGTACCAGCGGCTCGCGGAGCGGATCCCCGGCGGACTACCCGCCAACTGCCGCCTGGTCTACGGAAACATGGGCGAAGTCCTGGACGGCGCCGACCTGCTCGTCACCGTCTCCTCCACGGCCGCCCTGGAATCCCTGCACCGGTCCATCCCGACGGCGATCCTCACCGACCTCGGCATCCGCGAGGCGCTCGGCAACCACCACTTCCTCGGCTCCGGCTGCCTGGCCTCCTGGGACCAGCTCGACTCCGGGCTCCTCCCGGCCGCGGATCCGGTGTGGCTGGCGGCGCAGGGCGTCCTGCCCGCGCCGGCCCCGGCCGCGGGCCCGGCGCCGGGCACGGACGGGGTCACGTACGCGGGCACGGACGGGGTCACATACGCGGGCACGGACGGGGTCACGTACGCGGGCACGGACGGGGCCGCCGGTCCGGACGCCTACGCCGTCGCCCGGGCCAAGGTCGCCGGCCTGCTCGCCGCCACCCGGCTGCCGTCGCCCGCCCCCTATTACACGCGCACCACCGCCCCCGGATACCTCCCCGGGATCCTCGCCCGCCACCACCTCGCGCCCGACGGCACCCCGCTGCCCGGTGCGGTGCGCACGGCCGCGGGGGAGTCCCGGCTGCGCCGCCGGCTGCGCGCCCACCTGCGCGAGGCCGCCCGCGCGGCCTACCGGCACGGCGTGCAGCGCGTGGCCCCGGTGATCCGCAGGCTGGGGGAGCTGTGAGGGTCCTCGCCGTGATCCCGGCCCGCGGCGGCTCCAAGGGAGTCCCGGGCAAGAACCTCGCCGAGGTCGCCGGCACCCCGCTCGTCGCCCGCGCCGTCCTGGCCTGCCGGGCCGCGCCGACCGTCACCGACGTGGTGGTCTCCACCGACTCCGAGGCGATCGCCGCCGCCGCCCGCGACGCCGGAGCCGATGTCATCGCCCGCCCCACGGCGATCTCCGGCGACACCGCGAGCAGCGAGGCCGCCGTCCTGCACGCGCTCGCCGCGTTCGAGGAACTGCACTCCCTCGCCGTGGACGTGGTCCTCCTCGTCCAGTGCACCAGCCCCTTCCTCACCACCTCCGACGTCGAGTCGGTCGCCGTGGCCGTCGCCTCGGGGGCGGCCGACTCGGCCCTGACCGTGGCCCCCTTCCACGGTTTCCTCTGGCGGGAGGGGGCCGACGGCTCCGGGGCCGGCGTCAACCACGACAAGGCCCGGCGTCCCCGGCGCCAGGACCGGCCGCGGGACCTGCTGGAGACGGGCGCCGCCTACGCCATGGACGCCGCGGGCTTCCGCGGCGCCCGGCACCGGTTCTTCGGCCGCACCCTCCCCGTCGCCACCGATCCCGCGCGGGTCCTGGAGATCGACGACCCGCACGACCTGGCCCGTGCCCGCCTGCTCGCACCCCTGCTCGACCCGCGCCCCGGAGCACACCCCGCAGAGCCCGCCCCGGACCGCGACGCGCATCCCGACCCGCAGCCCACACCCCGCACTCCCCTTATCCCCCGTACACCCCCGCACCGAAGGACGCCCCCTGCCATGACGAGCACCCCCGACTCCCGCCTGCGTACCTTCGGCTCCCGCACCGCGGGCCCCGGCCGCCCCGTCTACGTCGTCGGCGAGATCGGCATCAACCACAACGGCGACCTCGGCAACGCCTTCGCCCTCATCGACGCCGCCGCCGAAGCGGGCTGTGACGCCGTGAAGTTCCAGAAGCGCACCCCGGAGATCTGCACCCCGCGCGACCAGTGGGACATCGAACGCGACACCCCCTGGGGCCGGATGACCTACATCGACTACCGCCACAAGGTCGAGTTCGGCGAGGACGAGTACCGCGCCATCGACGACCACTGCGCCAAGCGCGGCATCGACTGGTTCGCCTCCCCGTGGGACACCGAGGCCGTCGCCTTCCTGGAGAAGTTCGACGTCCCCGCCCACAAGGTCGCCTCCGCCTCCCTCACCGACGACGAGCTGCTGCGCGCCCTGCGCGCCACCGGCCGCACCGTCGTCCTGTCCACCGGCATGTCCACCCCGCAGCAGATCCGCCACGCGGTGGAGGTGCTCGGCAGTGCCAACATCCTCCTCTGCCACGCGACTTCGACGTACCCGGCGAAGTCCGAGGAGCTCAACCTGCGGGTGATCAACACCCTCCGGGAGGAGTACCCGAACGTCCCGATCGGGTACTCCGGCCACGAGACGGGTCTGCAGACCACCCTCGCCGCCGTCGCCCTGGGCGCCACTTTCGTCGAGCGCCACATCACCCTCGACCGCGCGATGTGGGGCTCCGACCAGGCCGCCTCCGTCGAGCCCGGCGGCCTCACCCGCCTGGTCCGCGACATCCGCACCATCGAGACCGCCCTCGGCGACGGCGTCAAGCGCGTCTACGAGTCCGAGCTCGGCCCCATGAAGAAGCTCCGCCGCGTCCGGGGCGAGCTGGCAGCCGTCTGACCCGAGGCCCGGTGCGTACGAGATCCGCCACCCGACAAGGAGTACGTGGTGACCCCCTCCGCCCCCTCCGCCCCCTCCGCCCCCTCCGCCCCCTCCGCCCCTTCCGCCCTGGCGTTCGTCGAGAGCCCGGTCCAGCTCCTGAACGTACTGGAGTGGGCGTACGCGCGCCCCGGAGCGCAGCCGCAGCTGGACGGCGTCCCGCGCCAGCGGGGGCGCCCGGCCGCAGACGCGGACCTGCTCGGGCCCGGCCCCCGGCCGGCGGGCGCCGCGTCACCCCTGCGGATCGTCGTCCTGCCGCCCACCGACCCGATGTCCCGCGGTCAGCTGCGCCGGGTGGCCGCACTGGCGCGGGACGAGGGGTACGAGGTCCGGTGGCAGGAGGCGCGCGGCAGCCGGTTCGCGCCGGTGAAGGCGCTGGCCGCGCTGGTGCGCGACGTGCGCGCCGCGCGCACGGTCGTCGTCGGCGACCCCTTCTCGCGCTACGTCCAGCTGCTGCTCACCCTCGTGCGCGCCGAGGAACTCGTGGTGGTCGACGACGGCACCGCGACCATGGAGTTCATGGGCCAGACCGCCCGCGGCGAACGCCTCGTACGGTGGCACCGGGTCGGCGGCGGCGGCGGATTGTCCGGCCGCATGCGCGAGCTGGCGTACGCACCCGTCTCGGCGACCGCCCGCCGCCGCTTCACCCCGGCCGCGCACCGCGGCCACCGCGTCGAGGTGTTCAGCTCGATGCCCGTCACCGCCCACGGCGGGATGACGCTGCGGGTCAACGACTTCGCCTGGACCCGCGCCCGGTTCGGCCCGCCCCGGCTGACCCGGGGCACCGACCTGGTCGGCACCTCGCTCGTGGAGACCGGGGTGGTGGACCCGGACCGCTATCTGGACGCGGTGCGCGCCCTGACCCTGGAGCACGGCGCCACCCGCTACTTCGCCCACCGCCGCGAGTCCCCGGAGAAGCTGCGCGCCCTGAGCCGGGCGACCGGGCTGGAGATCGTACGCCCGGACCTGCCGCTGGAGCTGATCGCCCGGCGCGGTCCCGTCGGCCGGACGATCGTCAGCTTTCCGTCCACCGTCGTCCACACGCTGCCGTACGCCCTGACCGGAACCGGTGTCACGGTCGCCGTATGCGATGTGGACCCCGCCTGGCTCACCGGGTCCGCCTCCCCGCGCGCCCGGAGCTTCCTCGCCGGGGTCACGGACACCGCCCGTGATGTGCGCAGACTGCCTGCCCAGGCGGCTCCCACGGTCTGATGAGCGCGCGAGTTTACCCTCGGGTGCCTTCGGTCATGCGTCCAGAGGCCGTGTTTCTTTCCCCTAACGGCATGAAGTTTTCGTGATCCCCGGCCGGTTGACCCGTCCGTGCGCCTACCCTTCAACGGGTGAACCAGTTGATGTCCCGCGAGTCCCAGCCCGCCCAGCCCGCCGCGTCCGACCGGCCCGAGCTGCCCGGCAAGCTTCCGGACCACCTGCGTACCGAACTGATCGCCTTCCGCCGGGACTTGCACATGCACCCGGAGCTCGGACACCAGGAATTCCGGACCACCGCGGCGATCAAGGCCCGGTTGGAGAAAGCCGGCCTGCGACCAAGGGTGCTGAACTCCGGCACGGGCCTGATCTGTGACGTGGGCACCTGGGACGGGGGCCGGCCGATGATGGCCCTGCGCGCGGACATCGACGCCCTGCCCATCCCGGATGCCAAGACGCACGTCCCGTACCGCTCGACCTTCCCGGACCGCGCCCACGCCTGCGGCCACGACGTGCACACGGCGGTGGTCCTCGGGGCCGGCCTGGTCCTCGCCGAGCTCGACCGGCAGGGGCTGCTGCCCCGCCCCGTGCGGCTGCTCTTCCAGCCCGCCGAGGAGGTGCTCCCGGGCGGAGCCACCGAGGCCATCGAGTCCGGGGTCCTGGACGGCGTCGGCCGGATCGTCGCCGTGCACTGCGACCCCCGGGTCGACGCGGGCCGCATCGGCCTGCGGGCCGGCCCCATCACCTCCGCCTGCGACCGGCTGGAGGTCACCCTCTCCGGCCCCGGCGGGCACACCGCGCGGCCGCACCTGACCACCGACCTGGTGACGGCCGCCGCCCGGGTGGCCGTCGACGCCCCGGCCCTGCTGGCCCGCCGGATGGACGCCCGGTCGGGCATGTCCGTCACCTGGGGCCGGATCGAGGCCGGGCACGCCTGCAACGTCATCCCGATGCACGCCGAGCTCTCGGGAACCGTGCGCTGCCTGGAGCTGAACGCCTGGCACGAGGCGCCGGACATGATCCACGCGGCGATCGACGAGATCGCGACCATGCACGGGGCCAAGTTCGAGATCAACCACGTGCGCGGGGTGCCCCCGGTCGTCAACGACCCGGTGATCACCGAACTGTTGCGGGAGGCGATGGGAGTCCGCTGCGGAGCGGAGTCGGTCGAGGACACCGAGCAGAGCCTGGGGGGGGAGGACTTCTCCTGGTACCTGGAGCACGTGCCGGGCGCGATGGCCCGGCTGGGAGTGCGTACGCCCGGCGACGGCACCAAGCGTGACCTGCACCGGGGCGACTTCGACGTGGACGAGTCCGCGATCGCCGTCGGCGTGGAGTTCTTCACGGCCGCCGCGATGATCGACGGGCTCCGCGCGGCCGCGACGTAGCCGGCCGGGCGGAACTCCTTACAACATCGCCAGGACTCCCGGCGGGCGTGTCCAGCCCTTGGTACGCAAGGGCTGGACCCGTAAGGAGTCACCAATCGGTCACTGTCCGGTTCACGACGATCCGATAACGACTCATGAACGGGCCTTTAACTGACATCTACGCGCGTTACGATCGCCGCGAAACCAGCGCCGGTCGTGGCGCTTCGGTCAGGTTTTGAAGGAGCCTCCCCTTGCGCCGGATCACCAGGATCGCCACCGTGGGCATCGCGTCCGCGGCGCTGGCCCTCTCGGCCACCGCCTGTGGCGGAAAGAAGTCGTCGGACGCCTCGTCCTCCCCCTCGGAGTCGGGTCAGAAGTCCGCGGCCATCGCGTACGACATCGGCGGCCGCGGCGACCAGTCGTTCAACGACGCCGCCTACGCCGGTCTGAAGAAGGCCGAAACGGACCTCAAGATCAAGGGCGCCGAGGCGGAGCCCACCGACGGTGAGGGCGAGGCCGACAAGGTCCAGCGCCTCACCGAGCTTGCCCGCAAGGGCAACAACCCGGTCATCGGCGTCGGCTTCGCCTACGCGCCGGCCATCAAGAAGGTCGCGCCGAAGTTCCCGAACACCACGTTCGGCATCATCGACGACACCTCGGTGACCGGCCCGAACATCGCCAACCTCGTCTTCAACGAGGAGCAGGGTTCGTACCTGGCCGGCGTCGCCGCCGCCAAGGTCTCGAAGACCGGCACCGTCGGCTTCATCGGCGGTGTCGAGGTTCCGCTGATCAAGAAGTTCGAGGCGGGCTTCACCCAGGGCGTCAAGGACACCAACCCGAACGCCAAGGTGCTCTCCGCGTACCTCACCCAGCCGCCGAACTTCGACGGTTTCGCCAAGCCTGACCTGGGCAAGGCCGCCGCGCAGGGCCAGCTCGACGCCGGTGGCGCCGACGTGGTCTACGCCGCTGCCGGTCTGGCCGGCTCGGGCGCCATCGAGGCCGCTTCCGCCAAGGGCAAGTGGGCCATCGGTGTCGACTCCGACCAGTACAACCAGGCCGGTCTGGCGAAGTACAAGGACTCCATCCTGACCTCGGTCACCAAGGATGTCGAGGACTCGGTCTTCAACCTGATCAAGTCGGTCGAGGACGGCAAGCCGACCACCGGTGAGATCCGCTACGGCCTGGACAAGGACGGCGTCGGCCTGGCCGACTCCAACCCGAAGTACAAGGAGATGGCTGAGGTCACCGCCGCGGTGGAGAAGGCCAAGGCCGACATCATCGCCAAGAAGATCGTGGTCAAGACCCAGCCGTAAGGCCGTTCCTGACATGTAGTCCTGGTCCCCGGGGTCCGGGAAGCGGTCACGATCGCTCCCGGGCCCCGAGCCACGTTCTGTGATCACTACTCTGTGACCGAGCGGCCTGCCTGGCCGCAAGTTTTCACTTCCGACAGTGCTACGCGCGTAGAAGCATCGTGGACGCGATACTTTCACTCCCCGCCCTGTCCCCCCTGCCTTCCGCTCCTTCCGCGCCAAGGAGAGTGCGTCATCAACGCGTCCAGCCCGCCCCCCGCCGTAGAACTGCACGGCATCACAAAGCGCTTCCCCGGCGTCGTCGCCAACAAGGACATCGCGATCACCGTCCGCAAGGGCACGGTCCACGCCTTGATCGGTGAGAACGGCGCCGGCAAGTCGACCCTGATGAAGATCCTCTACGGCATGCAGAAGCCGGACGAGGGCACCATCGCCATCGACGGGGAGCAGGTCTCCTTCCACACCCCCGGCGACGCCATCGCCCGCGGCATCGGCATGGTGCACCAGCACTTCATGCTCGCCGACAACCTCACCGTCCTGGAGAACGTGGTTCTCGGCGGCGAGAAGCTGTACGGCATCGGCGCCAAGGCCCGTAAGAAGATCAAGGAGATCTCGGACGCGTACGGCCTCGGCGTGCGCCCCGACGCCCTGGTCGAGGACCTCGGTGTCGCCGATCGGCAGCGCGTGGAGATCCTCAAGGTCCTCTACCGCGGCGCGAAGATCCTCATCCTCGACGAGCCGACCGCCGTCCTCGTGCCGCAGGAGGTGGACGCGCTCTTCGACAACCTGCGCGAGCTCAAGGCGGAGGGCCTGACCGTCATCTTCATCTCGCACAAGCTGGGCGAGGTACTGAAGGTCGCCGACGACATCACGGTCATCCGGCGCGGCACCACGGTCGGCACCGCCGACCCGAAGACCGCCACCACCAAGCAGCTCGCCGAGCTGATGGTCGGCTCCGAGCTGCCGTCGCCCGAGACGCGCGAGTCCACGGTGACCACCACCCCGATGCTCCAGGTCGAGGACCTGACCGTCGCCGAGACCGGCGTCGTCATGGTCCGCCACGAGACCTCGGCGCGCGTCGTCCTGCCGGTGGACCACACGATCGACCCGCGCGCCGAACTGGGCCGCCTCCTGCTCGACGGGGTCAGCTTCACGATCCACAAGGGCGAGATCCTCGGCATCGCGGGCGTCGAGGGCAACGGCCAGACCGAGCTGATCGAAGCGCTCATGGGCATGATCAGCCCCGATGCGGGTGTCATCACCCTGGACGGCACCGACATCACCAAGTCCTCGGTGCGCAAGCGCCGAGAGGGCGGTATCGGCTACATCCCCGAGGACCGGCACCGCCACGGCCTGCTGCTGGAGTCCCCGCTGTGGGAGAACCGCATCCTCGGCCACGTCACCGAGCGGCCCAACTCCAAGAGCGGCATCCTCGACCTCAAGGCGGCCCGCAAGGACACCGAGCGGATCGTGCGCGAGTACGACGTCCGCACCCCGGGCATCGAGGTCACCGCGGCGTCCCTCTCCGGCGGCAACCAGCAGAAGCTGATCGTCGGCCGCGAGATGAGCCACAACCCGAAGTTCCTCATCGCCGCCCACCCGACCCGCGGTGTGGACGTCGGCGCGCAGGCGCAGATCTGGGACGCGATCCGCGAGGCCCGCCGAGAGGGCCTGGCGGTCCTGCTGATCTCCGCGGACCTGGACGAGCTCATCGGCCTGTCCGACACCCTGCGCGTGATCTACCGCGGCCGGCTGGTCGCGGACGCCGACCCGGCGACCGTCACGCCCGAGGAACTCGGCACCGCCATGACGGGCGCCGCCTCGGGGCACCTGGAAGCATCCGACAACCACTCCGCCGGTACCGACGCGGGTACCGAATCGCCGGAGGACGAGGCCCGATGAAGACATTCGACAAGGACCGGCTGATGCTCGCCATCGCCGGGCCCGCGCTCGCGCTGGTGGCCGCCTTCGCGCTGACCATGATCGTGCTGGGGGCGACGGGCATCAACCCGATCGAGCCGCTGCGCATCATGGTGGAGAACGCGGGCTACGAGGACATCCAGGTCCTCATCGTCAACCAGGCCGGCACGTACTACCTGGCAGCCCTGGCCGTCGCCATCGGCTTCCGGATGAACCTCTTCAACATCGGCGTCGACGGCCAGTACCGCCTCGCCGCGATGGTCTCCGCCGTGGTCGGCACCGCCATCACGCTGCCGGGCCCGCTGCACATCCTGCTGATCGTCCTCGTCGCGATGATGACCGGTGCTTTCTGGGCCGGTATCGCGGGCGTCCTGAAGGCCAAGCGCGGAGTGAGCGAGGTCGTCTCGACGATCATGCTCAACGCCATCGCGACGAGCCTCATCGCCTGGCTGATCCTGCCGAAGAACCTCGGCGTCCAGGTGGAGGGCTCCAACGACCTCACCACCGGCGAGATCGCCCAGTCCGGCTGGTTCCCCGCCCTGTCCCTGGGTGACTCGGGCGAGATCTACGGCTTCACGTTCGTCGCCTTCGCGCTCGGCTTCGTCTACTGGTTCGTGCTCAACCGCACCCGCTTCGGCTTCGACCTGCGCGCCAGCGGCGCGAGCGAGTCCGCCGCCGCGGCCTCCGGTGTCGACTCCAAGAAGATGATCATCACGGCGATGCTCATCTCCGGCGCCGTCGCCGGTCTGTCCGGCATGCCGGTGCTGCTCGGCGAGAGCCACACGTACACCCTGGTCTTCCCCGTGGGCGTCGGCTTCACCGGCATCACGATCGCCCTGCTCGGCCGCAACAGCCCCGTGGGCATCTTCTTCGCCGCGCTCCTCATGGCCTTCATCGACAAGGCGTCCGCCGGCCTCGACACGGCCGGCTACGCGAAGGAGATCGGCACGATCATGAAGGGCCTGATCGTGATCGCGGTCGTCGTCTCGTACGAGCTCGTCCGCCGTTACGGCATCCGTCGCCAGCAGCAGAAGGTCGGCGAGGAACTCGCCGCCGGCGGCGCCATCAAGACCGACAAGGAGGTCGCGGCGTGAGCACCAGCACCGTCTCCGCGACGAGTGCCGCCCCGAAGAAGCCGGGCGGCCGCAAGAAGCTCACCCTCCCGTGGATCATGCTGATCGTCGCGGGCGCCCTCGCGCTGGTCTCCGTGGTCCGCCTGATCTCCGGGGCCGACGACCTGACCTCCGTCGGCCAGGTCTCCGGGGCCCTCTCCCTCGCCGTGCCGATCGGCCTCGCCGGCCTCGGCGGTCTGTGGGCCGAGCGCGCCGGTGTGGTCAACATCGGCCTCGAAGGCATGATGATCCTCGGCACCTGGTTCGGTGCCTGGGCCGGCTACCAGTGGGGCCCGTGGACCGGTGTGCTCGTCGGCATCGCCGGCGGCGCCGCCGGCGGCCTGCTGCACGCGATCATCACGGTGACCTTCAACGTCAACCACATCGTCTCCGGTGTGGCCGTCAACATCCTGGCGCTGGGCTTCACCCAGTACCTGTCGAACTTCACCTTCGCCGAGGCCCCGGGCGGCTCCTCCAAGCAGTCCCCGCAGGTCGAGCCGATCTACAAGGTCACCGTTCCAGGGCTCTCCGACTGGATGTCCGACCTGCAGGGCAAGCACTGGTTCTTCGTCTCCGACCTCGCCGGCGTCATCGGCGGTCTGGTCACCGAGATCTCGCTGCTGACCATCGTGGCCCTGCTGCTGATCCCCGCCACGTGGTGGGTGCTGTGGCGGACCTCCTTCGGCCTGCGGCTGCGTTCCTGCGGTGAGAACCCGATCGCCGCCGAGTCGCTGGGCGTCAACGTCTACAAGTACAAGTACATCGCCGTGATCGTCTCGGGCGCCCTCGCCGGCCTCGGCGGCGTGTACCTGTCCGAGGTCGCCAGCCCCATCTACCAGGAGGGCCAGACCGGCGGCCGCGGCTACATCGGTCTCGCCGCGATGATCTTCGGTAACTGGATGCCGGGCGGCATGGCGATGGGCGCGGGCCTCTTCGGCTTCATCGACAGCCTCAAGCTGCGCGGTGGCGCCGAGAACGTGCACGCGATGCTGCTGCTGATCGCGATCCTGCTGGTACTCGTCTGCGTCTGGCAGCTGTACAAGAAGAAGTACATCCAGGCCGGCGTCGCGGCGGCCTTCGCCGCGCTGCTGTTCCTCTGGTACGCGACGACCGACTCGGTGCCGAGCCAGTTCGTGGACGCGGCCCCGTACCTGACCACGCTGCTGGTGCTCGCCCTGTCGGCGCAGCGCCTGCGGATGCCCAAGGCGGACGGCATGCCGTACCGCAAGGGTCAGGGCAAGTGACCTCGGAACCGGCGGTGGACTGGGAAGCCCTGCGGACGTCCGCCCGGGAAGCGATGACGCGGGCGTACGCCCCGTACTCGGGCTTCCCGGTCGGGGTCGCCGCCCTGGTCGACGACGGCCGCGTCGTGACCGGCTGCAACGTCGAGAACGCGAGCTACGGGCTGGGCCTGTGCGCCGAGTGCGGACTGGTCTCCTCCCTCCATGCCACCGGCGGCGGCCGCCTCACGCACTTCACGTGCGTGGACGGAAAGGGCGAGATCCTCGTCCCGTGCGGCCGCTGCCGCCAGCTGCTGTACGAATTCGGCGGCGGCGAGCTGCTGGTGGAGACCCCGGACGGGGTCCTGCCTCTGGCGGCGATGCTGCCGCAGGCCTTCGGGCCCGACCACCTGAGATAGCCGTGCCGACGGCCCTTCGCC
>NZ_JBSGZP010000066.1:0-17754 GCF_053611065.1 Streptomyces sp. NPDC054840 | reverse complement strand
GCGTACGGTGCCCCGCGCGCCGGGCCTCGATCATCGCGACGGCCCGGGCGGGCAGCCACGCGGAGGCGGTGCCGCTGTCGTCACCGCCGTCGAACAGGTGCGGGGCGAGCTGCGCCTGCAGGTCGGCCGGAGTGGGCCGGAGCGTGGCGTCCATCTGCATGCAGGAGTCGATCAGCGGCCGCAGCTCGGCGGGCAGACCCTCCAGGTTGGGACCCTCGCGCAGCAGCATGAAGACCGTCTCCACCGGGTTCGCCCCGTGGTACGGCGGGTGCCCGGTGGCGGCGAAGACGAGGGTGGAGCCGAGCGAGAAGACGTCGCTCGCGCCCTTGACGCTGCGCGAGTCCTTGGCCTGCTCGGGCGACATGTAGGCGGGGGTGCCGACGGCGACGTTCGTCATGGTCAGGCGGGTGTTGGAGACCCCGCTCGCGATGCCGAAGTCGATCACGCGCGGGCCGTCCTCGACGACGAGCACGTTGGACGGCTTCAGGTCGCGGTGGACCAGGCCGGCGCCGTGGATGGACTGCAAGGCCTCGGCGATACCGGCCGCGAGCCACCGTACGGCCTGGGCGGGCATCGGCCCGCACTCGTTGACGATCTCCTCCAGGGAGGGCGCCGGGACGTACGCGGTCGCCAGCCACGGCACGGCGGCGCGCGGGTCGGCGTCGACCACGGCCGCGGTGTAGAAGCCCGACACGGCGCGGGCCGCCTCCACCTCACGCGTGAAGCGGACGCGGAAGAGCTGGTCCTCGGCGAGCTCGGTGCGCACCGTCTTGATCGCGACCCGCCGTCCGGACGCGGACCGCGCGAGATAGACCAGCCCCATGCCGCCGGCGCCGAGCCGTCCCAGCACCTCGAAGGGGCCGATCCGTCTCGGGTCGTGCTGCGTCAGCTGCTCCACCACTCGCCTCCACACCTCCCCGTACGGGCCACTCAGCGGGCCCGCATCCACCGGCACGGGGCCCTGCCCCGTGCAGCGTCTCACTCCGGGCGCCGCCCGGGTCGAGCAACCCCGATTCTGTCAGGCCCTGACCCGGTCCGGCCCCGGCACGTCGAGCAGGGCGGTGTGATCTGCTCGGCGATCTTCCCGGAACCGGGGCGATCCGGGCCACGCGGCCCGGTCGGCGGGACGCCCGTCACGCGTCCGGCTTCGTGCGGGGCTTCGAGAGCAGCCCGAAGACCGCCCCCTGATTGTCGGCGACGACCGCGATCCGCCCGTAAGGGGTGTCGAACGGATCGGCCGTGACCCTGCCGCCGAGCCGCTGCACCATGGCGACCGACCGGTCGCAGTCCGGCACGGCGAAATAGGCGAGGAAGTGCGCGGGCATGGCCTCGGGGAAGGCGTCGGTGATCAGGCTGCGGCCGAGCACGGCGGTGTCCGTGCCGGGCGCGGTCCCGGGCGGGGACCAGATGCGGTACTCGACGCCGGCGTCGTCCTGGTCCTGCGGCACGTAGCCGAAGACCTTGGCGTAGAAGACGTCGACGGCGTCGCGGGCCCGTGTGTAGACCTCGCTCCAGCAGTACGTGTACGGCTCCTGCTGGGCGTCGAAGCCGTGGTGGGTGCCGGGCTGCCACAGGCCGAAGACGGCGCCGCCGGGGTCGGCGGCCATCGCCGCGGTGCCGTACGGGCCGACCGGCATCGGGTTCATCACCATCTGGCCGCCGGCGGCGCGGATGCGCTGGGCGCAGGCGTAGGCGTCGGTGGTGTAGAGGTAGATCCCCCAGACGGTGGGCATGCGGCCGTCCGGCTTGGGGGCGAGGGCGGCGACGTTGCGGCCGCGACTGTAGGCCTGGGTGTAGTGGCCGTATTCGGCGCCCGCGCTGTCGGCGAAGGTCCACCCGAAGAGCTCACCGTAGAAGCGCTTGCCCGCCTCGACGTCCGGAAGCGAGGCGTCCACCCAGCAGGGTGCGCCTTCGGCGAATGCGGCCATGGGCCCGTTTCCTTCCGTTGTGCGGGGGTCTGTACCCTCCCAACCCTCTCAGCCATGATCCGCCCGAAAACTTGTCCACAGCCTGTTGATAAGACTATTCGGGGGAAACGTTGCGGAACCGGGTGACCCGCCCGGGCCGGGGCAGGGCGGGGCGCGGGTGGCGGGCGGCCGGGGCGACCCGAGCGGCGCGCACGGGCCCGGACGGGGGTCGGCCACGGCTCGCGGGATCCGATTCGCGTCCGAAATGCGCCCCCACGGCCGCCCGGCGCCGCCTTCCGCCCAGGCCAGGGACCCCGTAACCCCATTTGCAGGCGGCCGAATAGCGCGCCGATCACCCCTCGGTAAGCTGACGGCATGACAGGACAAGTACGCACCGTCGACGGGCGTGTCGCCGGCCGGCGCGGCCAGGCGACGCGGCAGAAGCTGCTCGACTGCCTCAGCGAGATGCTCAGCTCCTCGCCGTACCGCGACGTCAAAGTGATCGACGTCGCCCGCAAGGCCGGTACCTCCCCCGCGACCTTCTACCAGTACTTCCCGGACGTCGAGGGCGCCGTCCTGGAGATCGCCGAACATATGGCCACCGAGGGCGCGCAGTTGACGTCGCTCGTCGAGGGCCGTACCTGGGTCGGCAAGTCAGGGTGGGCCACCGCCGAGGAACTCGTCGAGGGATTCCTGGAGTTCTGGCGCCGCAACGACGCGATCCTGCGTGTCGTCGACCTCGGCGCGGCCGAGGGCGACAAGCGCTTCTACAAGATCCGCATGAAGATCCTGAACTCGGTCACCAACTCCCTCACGGAATCGATGAAGGAGCTCCAGGCCAAGGGCAAGGTCGACAAGGACATCAGCCCCGCGGCGATGGCCGGTTCACTGGTCGCGATGCTGGCCGCGGTCGCCTCGCACCAGAAGGGCTTCCAGACCTGGGGCGTCAAGCAGGCCGAGCTCAAGCCGAACCTGGCGCTGCTCGTCCACCTCGGCATCACGGGCAAGAAGCCCACGAAGTAGCGGCGGACCCCCGGACGCCCTCCAGGGGCCCGCCGACCACGCCCGATCGCCTGCGATCAGCGACGCTCCAGGCGGAACAACCGGATCTCGCGCTCGATGCGCGCCTGGTACGTCGCGTACGGCGGCCAGAACCCCAGCACCGCCCGCCACGCCTCCGCGCGTTCCTCACCCGCCAGCAGCCGGGCCCGGACGGGGATGTCCCGGCCTTGCCAACTCACGTCCGCGTCCGGGTGCTTGAGCAGGTTCCCGGTCCATGCCGGGTGCCCGGGCCGGCCGAAGTTGGAGCCGATCAGGATCCACGTCGTACCGCCGTTCTCCGGCATGCAGGCGAGCGGGGTCGTGCGCGGCTCACCGGTCCTGGCGCCCTTGGCCGTGAGGATCACGCCCGGCAGCATCTGGGCACTGAGGATGACCTTGCCGCGGGTCAGCCTGTGCACCGCCTTGTCCATGGCGGGGATGATGTGCGGTGCGATCTTGGCGAAGAGCAGGGTCGAGGAGACCTTCTGCATCAGCTTGACGCCGGGAGCCATCAGACGGCCACCTTCTCTTGTGCGGGCGGAGGCGGGGGCGTGGGCGCGGGCGGGGCGAGAGATCGCGCCGGGGCCCGCACCGCAGCCGCCGCCGGGTCCGCGAACAGGCCCGCGCGGTCGGCGGCGTGCGCCCGCAGCCGGTGGACCGGGCCGAACAGCAGCTCGTCGGCCGCCGCCCGCTTGAAGTACAGGTGCGCGTCGTGCTCCCAGGTGAAGCCGATGCCGCCGTGCAGCTGGATCGCCTCCCCCGCGGTCACCCGCAAGGCCTCCAGGGCCTGGGCGAGCGCGAGGCCGCCCTGGTCCGGGTCCCAGGCGGCGTAGTAGGCCGCCGAGCGGGCCGCCTGCACCTGCACGTACAGGTCCGCGAGGCGGTGCTTGACCGCCTGGAAGGACCCGATCGCCCGGCCGAACTGCTCGCGCTGACGTACGTACTCCACCGTGCGGGCCAGCGCCCGACCGGCTGCGCCGACCGCCTCGGCGGCCAGCACGGCGGCGGCGGTACGTCCGGTGGCGGCGAGCGTGCCGAGCACGTCGGCCCCTTCGTCGCCGAGCAACTCCGCCGGCGCGTCCCGCAGTTCGATCCTGGCCTGCGGGCGCGTCTCGTCCAGGACGGCCTGCCGGGACCGTACGAGCCCCGGCGCATCCTCCCGTACGAGGAACAGCAGCGTGCGGCTGCGCGCGAAGCCGCCGGTGTGCGCGGCGACCAGCAGCAGCCCCGCACTGTGGCCGTCGAGCACCTGGGCGGCCTCCCCGTACAGCCGCCAGCCGTCCGCGGCATCGGCGGTGTCGGCGGCGAAGGCGGTGTCGGCGACGGCCCGGGCCTGGACTCCGCCCGCGCGGCCGCCGCCGGACCACTGCCCGGAGGTGTCCTCGCCGGTCAGCGCGAGGGCGGTGGCCAGCGCCGGGCCGCTGACGGCGAGGGCGGCGGTCAGCCCGCCCGTCGCCAGCGGCGGGAGCAACGCGGAGCGCTGGGCCTCGGTGCCGAGGGCGGTGATCAGGGGCACGCACAGCGCGGCGGTGGCCAGCAGCGGCGACGGCAGCAGCGCCCGTCCGGTCTCCTCGCAGGCCAGGGCCAGGTCGGCGGGGGCGCAGCCGACACCGCCGTACTCCTCGGCGATGGCGATGCCCGGCAGCCCGAGCTGCCGGGCGAGCTGCTGCCAGAGCTCACGGTCGTGTCCGGCGGCCGTGCGGACGGCGGCCTTCACCTCGTCGGGGCCGCAGCGTTTGGCGAGGATCTCGCGCAGGGTACGGCGTATCTCGTCCTGCTCCGCGGTGAAGGCGGCATCCATCGTCGGGCTCCTCCCGGGGGCACCTCCCAGCGGCAGCTGGGGGGTGTCTGACGGGGCGTCATGTTAGGGCGGGACGAGTCAGATGCACAGGGGGCGACGCGGGCCGGTTGCGCGGCGGGGGTCTAGCGCCTGACGTACCGTCAGATATACCGTCCCCTCATGCCTGGACCCATATCCGGACCCCAGTCCGGACCCGCATCCGGACCCATGTCCCGACCCACATCCCGACCTGCGGGCGGAACAGCGACCGGACCCGCGACCCGCGCCCGCCGGAAGGTCGCGGTGGTGGGCGTCGCCCTCTCGGACTGCGGCCGGGTCGACGGCCCCACCCCCTACGCCCTGCACGCGCAGGCCGCCCGCCGTGCCCTGGCCGACTCCGGCCTGGAGCGCTCCGTCATCGACGGCTTCGCCTCGGCCGGCCTCGGCACACTCGCACCGGTCGAGGTGGCCGAGTACCTGGGCCTGCGCCCCATCTGGGTCGACTCCACCTCGGTCGGCGGCTCCACCTGGGAGGTCATGGCCGCCCACGCGGCGGACGCGATCGCCGCCGGGCACGCCAACGCCGTGCTCCTGGTCTACGGCTCCACGGCCCGCGCGGACATCAAGGCGCGACGCCGCACCTCCGACCTCTCCTTCGGAGCGCGGGGACCGCTGCAGTTCGAGGTCCCGTACGGGCACACGCTGATCTCCAAGTACGCCATGGCCGCCCGCCGCCACATGCACGAGTACGGGACGACTCTGGACCAGCTCGCCTCCGTGGCCGTACAGGCCCGTGTGAACGCGGCGACGAACCCGGACGCCATGTTCCGCGATCCGATCACGGTCGAGGACGTACTCGGCGGCGAGATGATCGCCGACCCCTTCACCAAGCTGCACTGCTGTATCCGCTCGGACGGCGGCTGCGCGGTGCTCCTGGCGGCGGAGGACTACGTACCGGACACCGCGAAGGCACCCGTCTGGGTCCTGGGGGCGGGCACGTCCGTCTCGCACACCACCATGTCGGAGTGGGAGGACTTCACCGTGTCCCCGGCGGCGGTCTCAGGGCGCATCGCCTTCGAGCGGGCCGGCCTCACCCCCGCGGACGTGGACCTCGCGGAGATCTACGACGCCTTCACCTACATGACCTTGGTGACCCTGGAGGACCTCGGCTTCTGCGCGAAGGGCGAGGGCGGGGCCTTCGTGGAGAAGGGCCGCCTGCTGCGCGACGGGGAACTCCCGGTCAACACCGACGGCGGCGGCCTCTCGGCCTGCCACCCCGGCATGCGCGGCCTGTTCCTCCTGGTCGAGGCGGTCCGCCAACTCCGCGGCGAGGCGGGGGCCGGCCAGGTCACCAAACCCGGCGGCCGTCTCCCGGAGATAGCCCTGGCCTCGGGCACGGGCGGCTGGTTCTGCTCCTCGGGCACGGTCCTGCTGGGGCGGGGGTGAGCAGCCCCCGCCCGGGGGCCGGAGCCGCTACCTGCCCTCGGCGAGCGTGTGGGCGACGAGCGCGTTGGCGTGACCGTGCCCCAGGCCGTGCTCGGCCTTGAGCCACGCGACGAGCTCCATGTGCCTGGTCAGCGGCGAGGAGCGAACGAGGTCCTGCCATTCCCCGATGGGACGTCCGTACTTCTTCTCGATCGAGGGGAAGTAGCCGGCGGGGCCCTTCACTGTCTCGGCCATGATGCGAAGCCTCCGGGCTGGATGCTGGTGCGGGGTGCGGGTGCGGGGTGCGGGTGCGCCCGCGTGCCGTAGGTATGACTCCTGCGGAACGGAAAACTCATCGCCCCACGATCCGACCCCGCCGCGCAAAGCCCCCTGGCCCCTCACCCCGCCCCTGCTGTTCCATGGCCCGCATGAGCAGCGACACCAGCGGCACCCCCCGAACCGGCCGCACCACCGCCGACGACTTCGACGCCACCCTGCATTCCCTGCGCGTGTGGGACTGCCCGCTCCCGGGATTCGACCCCGGCACCGCGCCCGGTGAGCCCCTGGCGCTCTTCCGGGAGTGGTTCGTGCACGCCGCGCGGGCGGGACAGCCGGAGCCGCACACCATGAGTCTGGCGACGGTGGACGCCCAGGAGCGGCCCGATGTGCGGACACTGATGCTGCACGACGCCGACGCGCGCGGCTGGCACTTCGCCTCGCACGCCACCAGCGCGAAGGGCGTGCAGCTGGCCATGCGGCCGGAGGCGGCGCTCGGGTTCTACTGGCCGGCCGTGGGCCGTCAGGTCCGCGTCCGGGGCCGGGTCACCGCCTGTGGGCCCGAGGAGAGCCGGGCGGACCTGGCGGTCCGCTCGCGCGGTGCGCTCGCCGCCGCGCTCACGGGCCGGCAGAGCGAGGTGCTCGGTTCCGCGGAGGAGCTGGCGAGGGTCTCGGCGGCGGCCTGGGAGCGGGCCGGAGCCGAGCCGGACGCGCCGGCTCCGACCTGGACACGGTACGTACTGGCGCCCGTCGAGGTGGAGTTCTTCCAGGGGGACGCCGCCCGCCGGCACGTCCGCCTGCGGTACTCGCGTACCGCCGACGGGTCGTGGGTCCGCGAGCTGCTCTGGCCCTGACCCCGACCGTCAGTGCGGTGGCGCCGGCCGGAAGACCGCCACCCACACGCCGTCCGCCGCCTCGCGGAAGGTGACCGACAGCGGCATGCCGATGCGCAGCTCCGCCGCCTCGCAGTCCACCACCTCGGTCATCATCCGCGGGCCTTCGGCGAGGTCGACGACCGCCACCGGGTAGGGGACGCGCGTGCCGAACGGCGGGAGGTCGTTGCGGTGGATCACCGACCACGTGTAGAGGGTCGCCCGGCCGCTCGCCGTCTCCCACGTCACGCGGTCCTCGCCCGCCCAGCAGAACGGGCAGAACTCGCGCGGGTAGTGGTGGGCCCGCCCGCAGTCGGCGCAGCGCCGCAGCAGGAGCCGGCCGTCGGCCGCGGCGTCCCAGTAGGGGCGGGTGAACTCGTCCGCCTCGGGGAGGTCGTAGCGCGCGGTGCCGGTCACGGGAAGAGTCCGATCGCCGCGTCGAGGGACCAGGTCTGCCAGGACATGGCGAGGAGCGCGACGAGCGAGATGAGCGCCATCATCGCGTTCTGGCCCTGCTCGGCCCAGTCGTGGATCATCAGCACCAGGTAGAGCAGGTTCAGCAGGAGTCCGCCGATCAGGGCGACGGGGGTCAGGAAGCCGAGTACGAGGCCCAGCCCGAGTGCGAGTTCCGCGTAGACGACGATGTACGCCATCGCCTTCGGCCGCGGTGCGACGACCAGCTCGAAGCCGCCCTTGACGAAGGTCCAGCGGTGTTTGCCGGCGACGTCGGCGGCCCAGGCGATGCCGGTGCCGCGCTCGAACCAGCCCTTCTTGTCCTTGTGCCGCCAGCTCTCCAGCCACCACAGGCCGAGGCCTATCCGGAGCACGGCGAGCCATTCGGCCCCACTGAGCCAGATGGTCTGCATCGGCGGCCCCACCCCTCTCGCGATCGACGCGCACGGTCTATCTGACGGCATGTCAGTTCAGCGGATCCGGGCCGATCGCGCAAGGCCCCGGCCGCCCGCCGGTCGCGGGCCCCGCGCGCCGTGATCGATCCGCAATCGATTCCCCGCCCGACCGAGACCCATCAACCCAGCGTGGCGATACGATCACACCTCATGCCCGGAGACCCCGCAGCACCCGACATGAACACCCAGCCCCGCCCCGTGTACGTGATCGGGGCCGGCCCCGGGGGCCTCGCCGCGGCTGCCGCGCTGCGCGCCCGCGGGGTCCGCGCGGTGGTCGTCGAGAAGTCCGACGCGGTCGGCGCGTCCTGGCGGCAGCACTACGACCGGCTGCGCCTGCACACCACGCGCCGGCTCTCGGCCCTCCCGGGCCTGGCCATGCCGCGCCGCTTCGGGCGCTGGGTCTCCCGCGACGATGTCGTGCGCTACCTGGAGAGGTACGCCGAGTTCCACGAGCTGGAGCTGGTCACCGGTGTGGAGGTGACCCGGATCGAGCCCGCCGGGCCCGGACCCGAGGGCGAGGACGGCTGGATCCTGCACGCCAGCGGCGGCCGCGAGCTGTCGGCCGCGGCCGTGGTCGTCGCCACCGGCTACAACCACACCCCCGCACTCCCCGACTGGCCGGGCCGCGGCGGGTACGAGGGCCGGCTGCTGCACGCCCGCGAGTACCGCAACCCCCAGCCGTACGCCGGCCAGGACGTCCTCGTCGTCGGCGTCGGCAACACGGGCGCCGAGATAGCCGTCGACCTCGTCGAGGGCGGCGCGGCCCGGGTGCGGCTCGCCGTGCGCACCGCGCCGCACATCATGCGCCGTTCCACCGCCGGCTGGCCGGCCCAGCGCAGCGGGATCCTCGTACGCCGGCTGCCCGCTCGGCTGGTGGACCGGCTGGGCGCGCTCGTCGCGAAGGCCTCCGTACCGGACCTGTCGGCGTACGGGCTCCCGCGCCCGGCCACCGGCCTGTACAGCAGGGTCAAGCAGGGGTCGATACCGGTTCAGGACGTCGGTCTGGTCGACGCGGTGCGCAGCGGCACGGTGGAACCGGTGGCGGCGGTCGAGGCCTTCGACGGCGCCGAGGTGGTGCTCGCGGACGGCTCGCGGATCACGCCGGAGGCGGTGATCGCGGCGACCGGCTACCGCCGGGCCCTGGAAGGGCTGGTCGGCCACCTGGGGGTGCTCGACGAGCGCGGCCGCCCCCGTTCGCACGGCGCCCGCTGCCCCGAGCAGGCGCGCGGCCTGTACTTCACCGGCTTCTCGAACCCCATCAGCGGCATGTTCCGGGAGATGGCCATGGACGCGGAGAAGATCGCCAAGGCGGTCGCCCGGTCCGGGGCGGGCGCCGCATGAAGCCGCCCGGCAGGAACGTTCCGGCCCGGATCCGGGAGGCCGCCTGGACGGCGTGAAGCGAGCCGCGGTCCCGGGGCTACCTGGTGCTGCTCGCGGTGTGCGCGGTGTGGTCCATGACCGGCGGCGTCGGGCTCGGCGAGAACGGCTGGCTGATCCGCAACATCGCCGTGGTGCTGACGCTGCCCTGGCTCCTCGCCGTACACCTCTTCCTCGTCGTCACCCAGGTCGACACCTGGCTGCTCGGCTACAGCTTCTACTTCGAATCGCCCGCCTGGCTGTTCGAGCCGCTCTGGGTGCTCTACTGCCTGACCGCCGGGCTGCTGAACGCCCGGCTGCTGGCCCGCGTGTCGCGCTCGACGCGGGAGGCGGGATCCGCGCCGTGGTGGGTCCCGATGTTCACCCTGGCCTTCTTCGCCGGGCTGTTCGCCCTCTGGCACGCCTGAGCCACGGCGGCGGCCGGGTCAGGCGGCGGGCGGGCCGGGGTCGAGGCAGGGCCAGGGTCGGGCGGGCCCGACCCGCCCGGTCGCCGTGTCGGCCGAATCGCGCCTGGACCGGTCCGGGCGGGATCTGTCACCGTTCACTTCACCGGAATTCTCTCAGGAGGCCCCGGCCTTCAGGCCGGGGAGGAATGGGTCCTTGGGTCGGAGGCGCGGAGCGCCGGAGGTCGGTTCGCATCTGGTCCGACCTGTGCCTTCGGCTGTTGTCAGTGGTCGGGGATAGGTGGTTGGGATGGTGACGACGCCGATGGCGGGGGATTCCGGACATGCCCGGTGGACCTTCCGCGTGCGCGTGTCGTCCACCGCGCTCGCCGCCCTGACGGCGGAGTGGGACCGGTGTCGCTGGGTGTGGAACGAGTGCTGCGCGAAGTCGAAGCAGACGCACCTGTGGAACAAGGACCGGCCCGAGGGTGTCGACAAGCGGACCTGTGGTCCGGCCCAGCTCGACAAGATGCTGACCGAGGCCCGAACAAAGAACACCTGGCTTCGGGATGGATCCTCGGTTCCGCAGCAACAGTTGATCCGGGACTTCGGCAAGTCCAAGGCCAGGGCGCAGAAGGACATCCGCGCACGGCTGCCCATGGCGCGTCGGGCCGGGATGCCGAAGTGGAAGAAGAAGCGGGAAGCGCTGCCGTCCCTCAACTACACCCGGCGCGGTTTTCGGTTGAAGGACGGGAATCTGCACCTGGCGGGCGGGATCGCCCTGACGGTCGTGTGGTCGCGCGGCCTCCCTGCCGACCCGACCTCCGTGCGTGTCTACCAGGACAGTCTCGGGCACTGGTACTGCTCGTTCGTCGTCCCCGCCGAGGTCGAGCCGCTTGCGGAAACCGGCGCGGTGATCGGTACCGACTGGGGTGTGAAGGCGACCACCACCAGCGATCCCCACGACCTCCCGCACTCCGAGCACGGCAAGAAGGCCGCCGCCGGCCTCGCGCGCTATCAGCGGATGATGGCCCGCCGGAAACCGAAGAAGGGCAAGCCCGGCTCGAAGGGCTACGAGCGGGCGAAGAGGCGAGTCGCGAAGCTGCACAAGAAGGTGGCCCGGCAGCGCCAGGACACCGGCCGTAAATGGGCCGAGCGTGTGATCCGCGACCACGACGCCCTGGCGGTGGAGGACTTCCGCCCGAAGTTCCTCGCCAAGTCCACCATGGCGCGGAAGGCGGCCGACGCGGCGATCTCCGCGACGAAGACGGCCCTGGTCGAGATGGGCCGAAAGCACGGCCGTGCCGTGCACCTGGTACACCCCGCGGACACCACCATGGATTGCGCGCAGTGCGGAGCGAGAACCAAGCACGCACTCCCCCTCTCGGAACGAACCTATGCCTGCACCGTGTGCGGAGCCGTGTCCCCCAGGGACAAGAACTCCGCCCGCGTGATGCTGGGCCGGGCTGGTCTCAACCCGGCTGGTGCCGAGGGCGTAAGACCACCTGGGGCGCTGCCCCAGGTGGCTGCCTGAGCCAGAAATCCCCGATCAGCCCTGGAGGGTGAAGAATCCCCTCCCTTCAGGGGGGGGAGGATTCAACACACCACCTCCACACCTTTCCTGCGCAGCCCTGTTCCTGACGGCACGTCAGTTCAGTAATCTGACTACACGTCAGCTATTGCGTTCCATCGAGGTTCATCGAGCAGGAGTGGGCGGCAACGATGCTTGGATCTACTCACGGCACCCTCACCACCGACTTCCGCGCACGTGTCGAGGCCTGCGGGGAGTCACCCAGGAACGCCGTCCACTCGTCGGCGGCCCCCTCCGCCGACGACGCGGTCCCCCTGGACGTCAGCGGACGACCGCTGTACGCCGACGTGCCCGACCTGGACCGGTTCTTCCGGCCCGAATCCGTCGCAGTCATCGGCGCCTCCGACGCGGAGGGCCGACCGAACACCGGCATCACCCGCCAGCTCATCGCCTGGGCGGAGCGCGTCGGCGCCCGGATCCACCCCGTGCACCCCACCCGCCCCACCGTCTTCGGGCTGACCTGCCACGCCTCCGTGGCCGAACTGCCCGAACAGGTGGACCTCGCCGTCCTCCTCGTCGCCGACCCGCTCCCCGTCATCGAGGAACTGGCGGAGACCAAGGTCAAGTTCGCGGTCGTCTTCGCCTCCGGCTTCGCCGAGACCGGAGACGCCGGCGCCGCCGCCCAGGAGCGGCTCGGCGCCGCCGTGCGGGGCTCCGGCCTGCGCCTGCTGGGCCCCAACACCAACCTCAACGCCTTCGAGGAGTTCCGCGAGGACCTCGACGGCCCCGCGATCGCCCTCATCACCCAGTCCGGCCACCAGGGCCGGCCCGTCTACGCCCTCCAGGAGCTGGGCATCCGGCTCTCCCACTGGGCGCCGACCGGCAACGAGGCGGACCTGGAGACCTCCGACTTCATCTCCTACTTCGCCGAGCAGCCCGGGGTCGGGTCCATCGCCTGCTACGTGGAGGGCCTCAAGGACGGCCGGTCCTTCCTGCTCGCCGCCGACCGGGCCGCACGCAACGGCGTCCCCGTCGTCGCCGTCAAGGTCGGCCGCACCGAGACCGGCGCGCGCACGGCCGCCTCCCACACCGGGAAGCTGACCGGCGCCGACACCGTCGTGGACGCCGCCATGCGCCAGTTCGGCGTCATCCGCGTCGACGGCCTCGACGAGCTCCAGGACACCGCGGCCCTGCTCGCCCGGGCCCGCAGGCCCCGGGCCGACGGGGTCGTCGTCTACTCCATCTCCGGCGGCACCGGGGCCCACTTCTCCGACCTGGCCACGGAGGCCGGCCTGACCCTGCCGACCCTCTCGCAGGCCAAGCAGGACGAACTCCACCAGTGGGTCCCCGGCTACCTGAACGTCGCCAACCCCGTCGACAACGGCGGCCACCCGGTCGGCGACTGGCGCGGCCGCAAGATCATCGACGCGATCCTCGCCGACCCCGCCGTGGGCGTCCTGATCTGCCCGATCACCGGCCCCTTCCCGCCCATGAGCGACAAACTCGCCCAGGACCTGGTGGACGCCGCCGAGCAGAGCGACAAGCTGATCTGCGTGATCTGGGGCTCCCCCGTCGGCACCGAGGACGCCTACCGCACCACCCTCCTCGGCTCCTCCCGCGTGGCCACCTTCCGTACCTTCGGCAACTGCATCACCGCCGTACGCGCCTACCTCGGCCACCACCGCTTCACCGCCGGCTACCGCTCCCCCTTCGAGGACGCACCCCGCACGCCCTCGCCCTCGTACCGCAAGGCGCAGGCCCTCATGCGGCCGTCCCAGCAGCTCAGCGAGCACGCCGCGAAGCAGCTCCTGCGCGCCTACGGGATACGGGTCCCCCGCGAGCAGCTGGTGACCAGCGCGGCGGCGGCGGTCCGCGCGGCCGGGCTGGTCGGCTACCCGGTGGTGATGAAGGCCTCGGGCCCGCAGCTGGGCCACAAGACGGAGCTCGGCCTGGTGAAGATCGGCCTCACCTCCGCGAGCCAGATCCGCGACGCCTACCGGGAACTGACCGACATCGCGCGCTACGAGAACGTGCCGCTCGACGGGATCCTGGTCTGCCAGATGGTGGAGCGGGGCGTGGAGATGGTCGTCGGGGTGACCCAGGACGACCTCTTCGGCCCCACGGTCACCGTCGGGCTGGGCGGGGTCCTAGTGGAGGTCCTGCACGACGCGGCGGTCCGCGTGCCGCCGTTCGGCGAGGACCAGGCGCGGGCGATGCTGCGGGAGCTGCGCGGGCACGCGCTGCTGGAGGGCGTACGGGGGGCTCCGCCGGCCGATGTGGACGCCCTGGTGGAAGTCGTGCTGCGGATCCAGCGCATGGCCCTGGAACTGGGCGACGAGCTGTCCGAGCTGGACATCAACCCGCTGATGGTGCTCCCGCGGGGGCAGGGGGCGGTAGCCCTGGACGCGCTCGCCATCTGCCGCTGACGATTTTCAGCCCCGCCGGCGTCCGGGGCGCGGGGGTTCCGGGGCGGCGCCCCCGCGACGGCCCCCGCGCCCAGGCCCCCACACCGGACCCACCCCGAACGGGAGTTCATCCATGACCGGCATCACGGAGGACGAAGTCCTCCACCGCATCGACAACGGCGTCGCCTGGATCACCCTCAACCGCCCCGAGGCCATGAACGCCGTCACCTGGGACCAGCGCGAGCGCGTCATCGCGCTGCTCGCCGAGGCCTCCGCCGACCCGGCCGTGCGGGCCGTCGTCGTCACCGCCACCGGCAAGGGCTTCTGCGCGGGCGCGGACCTGCGGGGAAGCCCCGGCGCCCCCGCGGGCGAGCGGGTCGCCGGCGATGTCGCCCGGATGATCCGCCTCGGCGCGCAGCGCCTGATCACCGCCGTCCTCGACTGCGAGAAGCCCGTCCTCGCCGCCGTCAACGGCACGGCCGCCGGTATCGGCGCGCACCTCGCCCTCGCCTGTGACCTCGTGATCGCCGCCGACTCGGCCCGCTTCATCGAGGTGTTCGTCCGTCGGGGTCTGGTCCCCGACGGCGGGGGCGCGTACCTGCTGCCCCGGCTCGTGGGCCCGCAGAAGGCCAAGGAGCTGATGTTCTTCGGCGACGCCGTACCGGCCGCCGAGGCCGAGCGCCTGGGCCTGGTCAACCGGATGGTTGCGGCCGGGGAGCTGGAGGCGACGGCCCGGGAATGGGCCGAGCGGCTCGCCCAGGGGCCCACCCGGGCGCTGGCCATGACCAAGCATCTGGTCAATGCCTCCCTGGACGGGGACCGGGCGGCATCGCTCGCCGCCGAGGCCACCGCTCAGGAGATCAACATGACCACCGCCGACGCGAACGAGGGCGTGTCGAGCTTCGTGGAGCGCCGCACTCCCAAGTACCTCGGCCGCTGACTACATTCGGGGGTCGGGCTTGAGCAGCGCGAACACCGCTCCGGCCGGGTCGGCCAGCCACGCGATGCGGCCGACCTCGGGGAGGTCGGTGGCCGGCATGAGGACCGAGCCGCCGTTCGCCTTGGCCGACGCGACGGTGGCGTCGACGTCCGCCGAGGCGAAGTAGGGCACCCAGCGGGCCTGCTCGCCCTCGCTCTCCCCCATGAAGGGGGCGACCCCGCCGAAGGAGGCGTCCTGCTGGTCTCCGTCGGCCGTGCTCACCACCCGGTACGTCATTCCGGGAGCGGGCATCTCGGCGCTGCGCCAGCCGAACAGCCCGGTGTAGAAGGCGATGGCGGCGACGGGGTCCGCCACGTGGAGCTCCGTCCACACCAGCGTGTTGTCGGCGGAGGTCAGCTGGAGTCCGCCGGTCTTCCCGGGCTGCCAGCAGGCGAACTCGGCGCCCTGCGGGTCGGTGAACTGGGCCAGCCACCCCTCTCCCATGACGTCCATGGGCTCCATCCGGACCTTGCCGCCGCCGGCGGTGACGGCCGTCGCCGTGGCCTGGATGTCGGGGCTCATGAAGTGCTGCATCCAGGCGGACGTGGCCCCTTCCTCGGTGAGCGGCCCGAGCGCGGCGACGGTCTTGCCGTCCACCTTGAAGAACCCGTACCCGCCCGCCTCGGGCCCGGCGGAGACGAACTCCCAGCCGAGGACGGCGCTGTAGAACTCGGCGGCAGCCGTGGTGTCGGGGCTGCCGAGGTCGAGCCAGTTGGGTGATCCGGTGGTGAAGTCGGTGCCGAGCATGGGGCCCTCCGGGGGTACGGCGGCGGTACGAGGTCGCTGCCACGATGCCGAGCCTCCACCCCCGCCCGGGCGTACGGACCCACGGAGGCGGCTGGTTTCACCCGTGTGGGTGTACGGCCACCCCGACCGGCGCGGGCCGGAGCCGGCCGTCCAGGGCCACGATGCCGGTGTCACGCGGCGCAGGAGCCGAAAGCCGCCGGGGTCCGGGGTCCTGGAGCCGCTCCACCCCGCCGGTCGCGCCGTGCCACTCGCTCGAACGCGCTCACACGACAGCGCCCGTCCCCGGCCCTTCCTATCTGACGAGTCGTCAGTTTCAATCGATGCTGTGATGGGACATGCAGGGATGGCGGCCACCGTCGTCCGATACCTCAGGTCAACCGGCTCCCCCACCTCCGCCTCGGCGCAGCGGGGACCCGAGTCCGTCGACGCCCTGCCGCGTCCCGACCTGCGGGCCGTCGGCGAGGACGAGCGCGCGCCGGTGTCCCCCGCCGAGTTCCGGGCCGTACTCGGAAACTTCGCCAGCGGGGTCACCGTCATCACCGCACCGCCCGGCGAGGGCGAGGAGGGCCCGGCCGGCTTCGCCTGCCAGTCCTTCGCCTCGCTGTCCCTCGACCCGCCCCTGGTCACCTTCATGGTGGCCCGTACGTCGACCACCTGGCCGCGGATCGCCCGCGCCGGGGTGTTCTGCGTCAACATCCTCGGGGCCGAACAGGGCGCGCTGTGCCGGTCCTTCGCCATCAGCGGCGCCGACAAGTTCGCCGGGGTGACCCACGCCCCCGCCCCCGTCACGGGATCACCGCAGCTCGACGCCGTGCCCGCCTGGATCGACTGCCGGATCCAGGCCGTCCACACCGGCGGGGACCACCTCATCGTCGTGGGCCGGGTGCTGGCCATGGGCGCGGCCGGCGAGGGCGAACCGCTCCTCTTCCACAAGGGCCGCTTCGGGCGCCTCGCCGACTGACGGGTCCCCGACGAGCAGACCGGGCGGTCGGCCCGCCGCCCCGGCGCACACACGTCGACGTCCCGGTGTCGGATCCGCTGCGTAAGCTCCCCACGGGGACAGGCCACTTCGGCGTCTGGGCCCCTCGGACTTCTTCTGATTCTCGGGGATTCGATTTGATACTGAACCTGATGCGCCGCACGCGCGGCGCGATCGCCGTCACGGTCGCCACCGGGGCGCTCCTGGTGGCGGCTTCGCCGACCTCGTCCGCCGCCCCGGTCGCCGCACCTCCCGTCACGGCCGCCGGCGCGATCCTGATCGACGCCACCAGCGGGGCCACGCTCACCAGCAAGGACGCCGACACCCAGCGGCAGATGGCGAGCACCACGAAGATCATGACCGCCCAGGTCGTGATGCGGACTCCCAACCTGAACTACGACCAGAAGGTCACCATCAAACAGGAGTACGCGGACTACGTCGTCCGCGAGGGCGCCAGTTCGGCCCACCTGAAGGTGGGCGCCACCCCGACGGTCCGCCAGCTGCTGTACGGGCTGATGCTGCCGTCGGGCTGCGACGCGGCCTACGCGCTCGCCGACACCTTCGGCCAGGGCGCGACCACCCAGGCCCGCACGGCGGACTTCATCGCGCAGATGAACGCCAAGGCGAAGGCGCTGGGCATGACCAAGACCGTCTACGACTCCTTCGACGGCATCTCGCCGACCGGCAACAACCTCACCACCGCGCGCGACCTGGCGAAGCTCACCAAGTACGCGATGTCGGGCGTCGCCTTCCCCAAGATCGTGGCGGCGACGACCTACAGCACGGGCGGCACCTCGACCGACGCCACCTGGGGCAACAGCAACCTGCTGATCCGCGAGCGTCCCACCGGCTACGCGTATCCGGGTGCGACCGGTGTCAAGACCGGCACCGGCACCGCCGCCGGCAAGTGCCTCGTCTACTCCGCGACCCGCAACGGCAAGACCGTCATCGGCGTCCTGCTGAACGACGAGGAGCGCTACGCGGACGCGATGAAGCTCATGGACTGGGCGCTCGGTTCGAGTGCCGGCTCCGGGGCCGCAGTGCAGCGCGGCAACACCGACCCGATCCCGGACGTCCTCGACTGATCGGCTGACGGGCTGATCGGCCGATCGGCCGATCGGCCGACGGTGACACGGTTCAGGTT
>NZ_JBSGZP010000065.1:0-17849 GCF_053611065.1 Streptomyces sp. NPDC054840 | reverse complement strand
GACGAGGTCCGCAGCGGGGGCTGTCGCCCTGGTCAGGGGCTCATGGCGGGATCAGACTCCCGCGATCACCTCGGCGGCGGCGCGGCCGCAGACGCGCGAGGCGCCGTGCGTGGCGATGTGCAGGGCCCCGCGCGGCCGGGCGCGCGGCAGACCCATCTCGACCACGACCGTGTCCGGCCTGGCCTCGACCAGCGCGTCGAGGGCCTCGGTCATCCACGGGTGCCGGTGCGCGTCACGGACCACCGCGACGACGGTACGGTCCCCCGCTGCCGCCAGGACGTCCCCGGCACAGGAGCCCTGGGGGAAGACGCCCGCCTCGGTGCCCGGGAGCAGTTCGGCGAGTTCCGCCGCCACGCCCCACGGGGTCTCGTCCCCTACGGCGATGTTCGCGACGGGCGCGAGCGTGGCGACGTAGGGCCCGGTGAGCGGCTTCGCGGAACCGGTGACGAGCACGGCCCGGCGGGCGGCCGTCAGCCCGATGCCGGACGCGCGGCCCCCCTCCGGCGGCGCGTCCGGCCGGGCCATGGGGGTCCCCCCGGACGGAGTCTGGGGGAGGCTCCATGCGGCGAGCGCACGGACGCGGGCGGCGGCGTCGGCGAGGCGCTCCTCGGGCAGTGCCCCCTCGCGGACGGCCGCGACCAGCGCGTCACGCAGCCGCAGGACGGTGGCTTCGTCGGCGAGTCCGCCGCCGACACAGATGGCGTCGGCGCCGGCCGCGATCGCCAGGACCGAGCCGCGCTCGATCCCGTACGTGCCGGCGATGGCGTGCATCTCCATGCCGTCGGTGACGATGAGGCCCTCGTAGCCGAGCTCCCCCCGCAGCAGACCGGTCAGGATCTGCGGGCTGAGCGTGGCCGGGCGGGTCGGGTCGAGGGCGGGCACCAGGATGTGCGCGCTCATCACGGCCTTGGTACCGGCCTCGATCGCCGCCTTGAAGGGAACGAGTTCGCGGGCCTGGAGGGTGCCCAGGTCCACGTCGATGCGCGGCAGGGCGTGGTGCGAGTCCACGTTGGTGTCGCCGTGGCCCGGGAAGTGCTTGGTGCAGGCGGCCACGCCGGCGGCCTGGAGACCCTGGACGTAGGCGGCCGTGTGCCGGGCGGCGAGGTGGGTGTCGGCGCCGAAGGACCGTACGCCGATCACCGGGTTGTCCGGGTTGGAGTTGACGTCGGCGGACGGGGCCCAGTTGAGGTTGACCCCGCACTCGGCGAGCCGGCGGCCCAGCTCGCGGGCGACGCTCCGGGTCAGGTCGGTGTCGTCGACGGCGCCGAGGGCCAGGTTGCCGGGGAAGGAGGAGCCGCCCCGGACCTCCAGGCGGGTGACGTCGCCGCCCTCCTCGTCGATGGCGACCAGGACGTCGTCGCGCTCGGTACGCAGCTGCGCGGTCAGCGCGGCGAGCTGCTCGGGGGAGGCGATGTTGCGGCCGAACAGGCCGACGGCGGTGAGGCCTTCGCCGACCTGTCGGAGCAGCCAGTCGGGAGCGGTGGTGCCCTCGAAGCCGGGCTGGAGGACGGCGAGGGCGTCGCGGGTGAGCGTATCGGTGCGGTGCGCAAGGACAGTCATGGCGGCCGTTATCCCTTCACGGCGCCGGCGGTCATCCCGCCGACGGCCTTGCGCTGGAGGAAGATGAAGATGAGCAGGACCGGGACCGCGAACAGCGAGGACGCGGCCATGGTGGCGCCCCAGTCGTTGCCGAAGGCCGACATGAACTCGGTCAGCCACAGCGGCAGGGTCTGCGCGCTCTTGTCCTTGTTCAGGATCAGGACCATGGCGAACTCGTTCCAGGCCGTGATGAAGCCGAAGAGCGAGGTGGACATCAGGCCGGGGGCCAGCAGCGGGAAGATCACCTTGCGGAAGGCCTGGCCGCGGGTGCAGCCGTCGATCTGAGCCGCCTCCTCCAGGGTCACCGGGACGGCGGCGATGAAGCCGCGCAGGGTCCAGATGGTGAAGGGGAGGATCATCACGAAGTAGATCGCGGTGAGCAGCGGGAGGCTGTTCAGCATCTCGCCGTCGCGGGCGATCATGTACATCGCGATGACCATGACCTCCCAGGGGGCCATCTGGGCCATCATCACGGTGAGGACGAGGCCCTTGCGGCCCTTGAACCTCATCCGGGCGATGGCGAAGCTCGCGGCGAGGGCGACGAGCAGGGCCAGCGCGACGGCGCCGACGGTGACCAGGACGCTGTTGGTGACGTAGGTCCAGAAGTTGGAGACCCCGGTGGCCTTCGTGAAGTTGTCGAGCGTCGGGGTGAAGACGAAGACCGGGTCCTTCGTGAGCATCTGGCTCGACGGTTTGAGGGCCGAGGAGAACATCCAGTACACGGGGAAGACGAAGACCAGGGCGAGGAGGAGCGCGCCGAGGTTCTTGGCCACGGCGGCAGGGCGGACCGGCCGGCGCTTGCGGAGCTGCTGCGCGGGCTTCGGCGCGGTGGTGGTGGTGCTGCTCACTGCTCCTCCTCCTGCTTCAGGATCAGGCGGAAGTAGAAGGACATGACGACCACGAGGATCAGGATCGTCAGGACGGAGATCGCGGCGGCGAGGCCGTAGTGTGCCTGGCTCTGGCCCTCGACGTAGGCGAAGACCGGGAGGATCTCGGAGGCGCGGTCGGGGCCGCCCTTGTTCATCGCGTAGACCTGGGTGAAGGCCTTGAACACCCAGATCACTTCGAGGAACGTGGTGATGAGGAAGAACGGCTTGAGGCTCGGGAAGACGATCTTCCAGAAGGTCTGCCAGCCGTTGGCGCCGTCCATCCGGGCGGCCTCGTACAGCTCGGCGCCGACCGTGGTCAGTCCGGCGTACATGTTGAGGGCGACGAACGGGATGGAGCCCCAGACCACCAGGACGGTGACGATCGTCAGGGTCGAGAGGCCCGTCTGCATCCAGTTGTGCTGTTCGTATCCGGCGAAGCCGGCGCTGCGCATCACCCAGTTCATGACGCCGAACTGCTCGTCGAACAGCCATTTGAAGACCTGCACGGAGGCGACGATCGGCATGGCCCAGGCCATCACCAGCGCCATCGACAGGACCAGCCGCATCTTCTTGCCGAGCCGGTTCAGCAGGATGCCGATGAGGCTGCCGAGCACCATGATCAGTACGACGTTGGCCGCGGTGAAGGCGAAGCTTCGGACGACCACGGTCCAGAAGCCCGCGTCACCGATCAGCTCGGTGTAGTTGGAGAGCCCCGCGAAGGGGTACTTCCGCTGGATGAACTCGATCTTGTTGATGTCCTGGAAGGACAGGATCACGTTCTTGATCAGCGGGTACAGCAGCAGTGTCGCGAGGGCGAGCACCGCCGGCGCGACCAACAGGTAGGGCAGCCACCCCGAGGGGAGCGACTTTCTGCCCCCGCGAGGAGACGTGGGACCGGGACCGGTCGGGGACGCGGTCCTCTCGGGCCGTCCGGCGGGCTTGTGTGGTGCGTCCTGTGGAGCGGCGGTCATCGCTCCCTGGGAGTGCACGGTCATGGCGTGGCTTCCTCGCGGTTGACTGTGGAGTCAAATGCGCGACCGGGGGCACGGCATGCGGCAGGGCGCCTGCCGTGCCCCCGGTGCGATCACACTGCTGGGTGGTGCGGGAACTGCGGGGTGGGGCTACTTGTTGATGCGGCTCGCGATTTCCTTGTCCGCGTCCGCGCCCGCCTTGGCGGCGTCCTCACCGTTCAGGACCTTGGTCATGAACTCCTTGATGGGGTTCGGCTCGGTCTCGACGTTCGCCCAGCCCGCGGTGACCGGGGTGATCTTGCCGTTGACTCCGGCCTTGCCCATGGCCTCGGCGAAGGAGCCGGCGGCCGGGGTGAAGTTCGCACCGGCCTGGTTCGGCAGCAGGGCGCCCTTGGTCTCCGCGGCGTACTTGGTCATCTGGTCCTTGCCTGCGGCGAGGGCCAGCCACTCCTTGGCGAGCTCCTTGTTCTTGGAGCGCTCGGCGACCGCGAGGTTCGAGCCGCCGAGGAAGACGGTGCCGGTCTTGTCCGCGGTCTTGCCCGGGATCGGGAAGTAGCCGAAGTCGGCCTCCTTGCCCGCCTCCTTCAGGGCCTTCTCGGCCCCGCCGGCCTCCCAGCCGAGACCGATCCAGGAGGCGACGCCGCCCTTGGGAACGATGTCGGTGGACTGCTGCGGGCTGGCCTCGTCCTTGTCCTTGGGGGCGGTGGAGAAGGACTGGAGCTTCTTGTAGAACTCCGCGGCGGAAGCGGCCTGCGGGGTACCCAGCCCGCCCTTCCACTTGGCGCCGTCCTTGACGGCGAGGTCGCCGCCCTCGTCCCAGATGAAGCCGGCGAGGACGTACCAGCTCTGGCCGGGCAGGTAGATCGGCTGCGAGGCCGGGTCGGCCGCCTTCAGCTTCTCCAGACCGGCGATCCACTCGTCGCGGGTCTTCGGCGGGGTGACGCCGGCCTTCTCGTAGGCCTTCTTGTCGTAGACGACGACGCGGTTGGCGGCGTACCACGGAGCGGAGTAGAGCTTGCCGTCGATCTCGGCCGAGGCGAGCATGCTCTTCTGCCAGGCGTCGGCGCCGAGCGCGGCCTTGTCCTTGGTCAGGTCGGCGAGCCCGCCGGTGACCGCGTAGCCGGCGGTCTGCGTGTTGCCGAGCTCCAGGACGTCCGGCGGGGTGTTCTCGGAGAGGGCCGTGGTGACCTTCTCCTGGATGCCGGTCCACTTCTGCTCTTCGACCTTGACCGTGACACCGGGGTGCTTGGCCGAGAACTCCTTGTTGACCTCGTCGATCCAGGCCTTGGGAGCGGAGCCGTCCATCACCCAGACGGTGATCTCCTTGGCGCCACCCGCGTCGGTCTTCGCCTTGTCGTCGCCGCCGTTGCCGCACGCCGCGACTCCGACCATCATGCCCGCGACACTGACCGCCGCGATGAGCTTGCGCTTCACGCCACCCTCCTCAGGGATGCCTGCCTGCACTTCCCTCGCCCGCCGCGGTGACATACGCGAAGTACTGCCGTGGGGCCGGGATCTGATCCATATTGGTTTAGACCAGTAGCTGGAGCTTGGCCTAGACCTTTAGGGGTGTCAAGGGTCTAATGAGCGGGTGCCCGGTCCGTTATCGGACCGACACCTGGGGAGAGAGAAGGCCTGTCCCCCCACTCGTGTCACGATGTGACCGCACATATCGGAGGAGCCGGTGACGGCAGCGAAACTGGAGTCGGGAAGGCGGGCGGCGATGGCCACCGAAGGGGCGACCACGGAGCCGGACGGCGGGGCAGCCACCCGCACGGCACGTGTTCCCAAGTACTACCGACTCAAGCGGCACTTGCTCGACATGACCGAGACACTGCCGCCCGGCACCCCGGTGCCGCCGGAGCGCACGCTCGCGGCCGAATTCGACACCTCGCGGACCACCGTCCGGCAGGCCCTCCAGGAACTGGTCGTGGAGGGGCGACTGGAGCGGATCCAGGGCAAAGGCACCTTCGTCGCCAAGCCCAAGGTCTCCCAGGCACTGCAACTGACCTCGTACACGGAGGACATGCGGGCCCAGGGTCTGGAACCGACGTCCCAGCTCCTCGACATCGGCTACGTGACGGCCGACGACACCCTCGCCGGGCTGCTCAAGATCACCACCGGTGGACGGGTGCTGCGCATCGAGCGGCTGCGCCTGGCCAGCGGTGAGCCGATGGCCATCGAGACCACGCACCTGTCGGCCAAGCGCTTCCCCGCGCTGCGGCGTTCGCTCGCGAAGTACACCTCCCTCTACACCGCTCTCGCCGAGGTGTACGACGTGCACCTGGCCGAGGCCGAGGAGACCATCGAGACCTCGCTGGCCACCCCGCGCGAGGCCGGCCTGCTCGGCACCGACGTCGGGCTGCCGATGCTGATGCTCTCCCGGCATTCCCTGGACGCCGACGGCGAACCGGTGGAGTGGGTGCGGTCGGTGTACCGCGGCGACCGGTACAAGTTCGTCGCCAGGCTCAAGCGTCCCGCCGTCTGACCCCGCCCGTTCGACCCCCTCCGCCCCCGCCCGACCTGGCCCGTCCGACCCCGTGTCCCTCATTTCTTCACATGCCGGAATACGGACGGGGTCTTACGTTCGGCGGGCAATCCCCCGTAGATTCCCTGCGCTTACGCAGTGATCGACGAGGGGACGAGGTCATGCCTGAACCGGAAGCAACAGGGACAGAACGGGACGCGGCGAGTCCGGGCGGTACGTCGGGCTCGCCTTCTCCCAGGTCCATCGCCGCGTGGGTGCTCGTCGGACTCGTCGGTGCCATCGGCTGGGGCGTGATGGCGCTGTCACGCGGCGAGGAGATCTCCGCCGCCTGGCTCCTCGCCGCCGCGCTGGGCTCGTACGCGATCGCCTACCGCTTCTACGCGCGCTTCATCGCGGACCGCGTGCTGAAGGTGGACGCCACCCGGGCCACCCCCGCCGAACGCCTCGACAACGGTGTCGACTTCCACCCCACCGACCGCCGGGTGCTCTTCGGTCACCACTTCGCGGCCGTCGCCGGGGCCGGCCCGCTCGTCGGACCCGTGCTCGCCGCGCAGATGGGCTATCTGCCGGGCACCATCTGGATCGTCGCCGGCGTCATCTTCGCCGGGGCCGTCCAGGACATGGTCACGCTGTTCTTCTCCACCCGCCGCGACGGGCGTTCGCTCGGTCAGATGGCCCGGGACGAGATCGGCCCCGTCGGCGGGGCCGCCGCCCTGATCGCCGTGTTCGCCATCATGATCATCCTGTTGGCGGTCCTGGCCCTGGTCATCGTCAATGCCCTGGCGCACTCGCCCTGGGGCGTCTTCTCCATCGGCATGACCATCCCGATCGCCGTCTTCATGGGTTTCTACCTGCGCGTCCTGCGGCCGGGCCGGGTCACCGAGGTCTCCGTCATCGGCGTCGCACTGCTGCTGCTCGCCATCGTCGCGGGCGGCTGGGTCGCCGAGTCCTCCTTCGCGGACACCTTCACCCTGGAGAAGGAGACCCTGGTCATCTGGATGGTGGTGTACGGCTTCCTGGCATCGGTGCTTCCGGTGTGGATGCTGCTCGCACCCCGCGACTACCTCTCCACCTTCATGAAGGTCGGCACCATCGCCCTCCTCGCCATCGGCGTGGTCGTCGCGATGCCCACCCTGAAGATGCCCTCGGTCACCGACTTCGCGGCCCGCGGCGACGGACCGGTCTTCGCCGGGTCGATGTTCCCCTTCGTCTTCATCACCATCGCGTGCGGCGCGCTCTCCGGCTTCCATGCCCTGGTCTCCTCGGGAACCACCCCGAAGATGATCCAGAAGGAGACCCAGGTCCGCATGATCGGCTACGGCGCCATGCTGACCGAGTCCTTCGTCGCCGTCATGGCGATCATCGCGGCCTGCATCATCGAGCCCGGCCTCTTCTTCGCCGTCAACTCCCCCGGCGGGGTCATCGGCACCACGGTCGAGTCCGCCTCCCAGGCGGTGACCAACTTCGGTTTCGCGATCTCCCCCGAGGCGCTCGCCCAGGCCGCCAAGGACGTCGAGGAAGCCAGTCTGCTCTCGCGCACGGGCGGCGCGCCGACCTTCGCACTCGGAATGTCGGAGATCTTCTCCGCCGTGGTCGGCGGCGCCGGCATGAAGGCGTTCTGGTATCACTTCGCCATCATGTTCGAGGCGCTCTTCATCCTGACGACGCTCGACGCGGGCACCCGCGTGGGCCGGTTCATGCTCCAGGACACCCTCGGCAACGTGCACAAGTCCTTCAAGGACGTCAGCTGGAAGCCCGGCGTGTGGTTCGCGAGCGCGATCGTCGTGGCCGGCTGGGGCTACTTCCTGTGGGTCGGCATCAAGGACCCGCTCGGCGGCATCAACCAGCTCTTCCCGCTCTTCGGCATCGCCAACCAGCTGCTCGCCGCGGTCGCGCTGGCCGTCTGCACCACGCTGCTGATCAAGTCCGGCCGGCTCAAGTGGGCCTGGGTGACGGGCGTTCCGCTGGTCTGGGACGCCACGGTGACCCTCACCGCGAGCTACCAGAAGATCTTCTCCGACGACGTGAAGGTCGGCTTCTTCGCCCAGCGCGACAAGTACCAGGCCGGAATCGACGCCGACAAGGTCCTGGCGCCCGCCAAGAACATGGACGACATGCACACCGTGGTCACCAACGCCACGGTCGACGGCGTCCTGTGCGCCCTCTTCGCCCTCCTGATCATCGTGGTCCTCGCGGACGCGGCCAGGACCTGCCTCAAGGCCGTCCGCGACCCGGGGTCGGCGACCCTCTCCGAGACCCCGTGGACCGAGTCGAAGATCGTCGCCCCGGCCGGGCTGATCGCGACCGCCGGGGAGCGGGCGGAGCTCGCCGCGGCGGGTCCGGACGCGGGCGGCGGACACGTCAAGGAGCCGGTGGCGTGAGCACCGTACGGAGCGTGCTGGCCAGGGCCAGGTTCTACGTACGGGAGTTCTCCGGGGAGGCCGCGTACGACCGGTACGTGGCCCACGCCCGCACCCACGACCCGGACGCGGAGGTCCTGACCCGCCGCGCCTTCGAACGCGCCCGTACGGACGCCCGCGAGGCGGACCCCCGCGAGGGCTTCCGCTGCTGCTGACGCGCACGAAGGGCCCCGCCACCTGAGGCAGCGGGGCCCTTCGGCATTCCTCAGCGCACCCAGTCCTTGAGGGGCTCGGTCGGGAAGGAGAACCCGACGGGCTCAGGCAGCTCGACGTCCTTGCCGAAGGGGATGGTGCGCACCGTCTCGTACAGCCTCCCGTCGGGATCGCTGTGGACATGCACCAGGCAGTTGTCCCGGTCGATGAGGAGGTAGACGGGGATGCCTGTCGCCGCGTACGCGGGCGGCTTCGCCTTACGGTCGCGTTCGTCGGTGCCGGAGTCGTACGACGTAACCTCGACGACCATCAGGACAGGAGCCGGGTCGGCCCATTCCCCCTGCCCTTCGAATGCGCCATCCGGGGCGAGGGAGGCATCCGGGCGCGCCCGGCCCGAACGGTACTGCTCGACCTTCAGGCCGCGTTCCACGTGGAGCCAGACCTCGGGCCGGAGCTGCATACAGATGCGGGACAGCCACACAACGATCCGGTCCTGATCCCCATCAGGCACCGCCTTGACCCCCAGCTTCCCGTCGATGAATTCCAACCGCAGCCCCTCCACCTCTCTGGCGCCTATACGCGCGAGGGTCTCGAACTCCTCGGTCAGCATGTGGGGGCGGTCGGTCATCACGGTCATGCCTCGCTCACCTTCCTCGACGGTGCCGTCTCCGACGATGGCGCCGCCCCCCAACACCCGTCCTGCACACTCGACCGCATGGACACGGTGATCAGGGCGGTGCGGCCCGCCGAGTACGCGGAGCTGGGTGCGATCACGGCGCAGGCCTACCTCGCCGACGGGCATCTGGACTCCAACGAGGACGACCACTACGCGAACGTGCTGCGCGACGTGGCCGGCCGGGCCGCCGGGGGCGAGGTGCTCGTCGCCGTGCGGGACGGTCGGTTGCTGGGCGGTGTGACCTTCGCCCCTCCGGGCAGTCCGCTCGCCGACATCGCCGCCCCGGACGAGGCGGAGTTCCGCATGCTCGCGGTGGCCCACGCGGCGCGGGGCCAGGGCGCCGGCGAGGCTCTGGTGCGGGCCTGCATCGAGCGGGCGACGGCCCTGGAGGGTGTGACCGGCCTGGTTCTCTCCACCCAGCGCAGCATGGCCGGGGCCCACCGGATCTACGCGCGACTGGGCTTCGTACGCACTCCGGAGCGGGACTGGGCGCCGATCGAAGGCCTGACACTCCTCACTTACCGGCTCAAGCTGTAGCCACGTCGACACTACATGTGGGGGTTACCGCAGAGGGCCGCCCCCACATGTATGCTCATGCCTGCTGTCGCCGCAGGGGAATCCGGTGCGAATCCGGAACTGTCCCGCAACGGTATGAAGTGTCCGGCTACCGGACACCAAGTCCGATGACCTGCCGTCAGCGCGCCCGGCTCGACCGAACCGGGTGCCGATTCGTCCGGGCCTCGCGGTTGGGCCGGTGGACGCCATGCGGGGTACGCGTTCTCGTCGCGCCCGCGTGCGCCCGCTCGCGCCCCGCTCCGCCGATGACCGGGCCGAGCGAGGGAGAGCTCCCGCCGTGACCATCGCGCCTTCCGCACCGCGCGCCGAGTCCACTTCTGGCGACAACACCGAGGGCCCGGGGGCCACGCTGCTGCGTACCCTCACCGAACTGACGGCGGACCTCCCCGACACCGACCCCGGCCGGGTCGCCGCCTCCGCGCTGCGCGGCCGCAGCTCCGCCGCCGACGACGCCGAACTGCGCGGGCTGGCCACCGAGGCCGCCGCCGGTCTGATCTCCGAGGACCCGGCCTACTCCCGGCTCGCCGCCCGCCTGCTGACGCTGGCCGTGCGCGACGAGGCCGCGAGCCAGGGCTCCACCTCCTTCTCGGCCTCCGTCGAGGTCGGCCACCGCGAGGGCCTCATCGCCGACCGCACGGCCGAGTTCGTCCGTGCCCACGCGAGCCGGCTCGACTCGCTCGTCGAGCTGACCCTCGCCGAGGGCGCCGACGACCGCTTCGGCTTCTTCGGACTGCGCACGCTGCACAGCCGCTACCTGCTGCGCCACCCGATCACCCGTCAGGTCATCGAGACCCCGCAGTACTTCATGCTGCGCGTGGCCTGCGGTCTGGCCGCCGACGACAGCGTCCAGGCCGTGGAGGAAGTGACCTCGCTGTACCGGCTGATGAGCCGTCTGGACTACCTGCCGTCCTCCCCGACGCTCTTCAACTCCGGTACCCGGCACCCGCAGATGTCCTCCTGCTACCTGCTGGACTCGCCGCTGGACGAGCTCGACTCGATCTACGACCGCTACCACCAGGTGGCCCGGCTCTCCAAGCACGCCGGCGGCATCGGCCTCTCGTACTCCCGCATCCGCGCCCGCGGTTCGCTGATCCGCGGCACCAACGGCCACTCCAACGGCATCGTGCCGTTCCTGAAGACCCTCGACGCCTCCGTCGCCGCCGTGAACCAGGGTGGCCGCCGCAAGGGCGCCGCCGCCGTCTACCTGGAGACCTGGCACGCGGACATCGAGGAGTTCCTGGAGCTCCGCGACAACACCGGCGAGGACCAGCGCCGTACGCACAACCTGAACCTCGCCCACTGGGTGCCGGACGAGTTCATGCGCCGCGTGAACGCCGACGCCGAGTGGTCGCTGTTCTCCCCGGCCGACGTGCCCGAGCTGGTGGACCTGTGGGGCGACGCGTTCGACGCCGCCTACCGCAAGGCCGAGGCGGACGGCCTGGCCCGCAAGACCATGCCCGCCCGCGACCTGTACGGCCGGATGATGCGCACCCTGGCGCAGACCGGCCAGGGCTGGATGACCTTCAAGGACGCCTCCAACCGCACGGCGAACCAGACCGCCGAGCCGGGCACCGTCGTGCACTCCTCGAACCTGTGCACCGAGATCATCGAGGTCACCGACGACGGCGAGACGGCCGTCTGCAACCTCGGCTCGGTCAACCTGGGCGCGTTCGTCATCGACACGGCCGACGGTCGCGACATCGACTGGGAGCGGATCGACGAGACGGTCCGCACCGCGGTGACCTTCCTCGACCGCGTGGTGGACATCAACTTCTACCCGACCGAGCAGGCCGGCCGCTCCAACGCCCGCTGGCGTCCGGTGGGCCTGGGCGCGATGGGCCTCCAGGACGTCTTCTTCCAGCTGAAGCTGCCCTTCGACTCCCCCGAGGCGAAGGCCCTGTCCACCAAGCTCTCCGAGCGCATCATGCTGGCCGCGTACGAGGCCTCCTGCGACCTCGCCGAGCGCAGCGGCCCGCTGCCGGCCTGGGAGCAGACCCGTACCGCCCGTGGTGTCCTGCACCCGGACCACTACGACGTCGAGCTGAACTGGCCGGAGCGCTGGGACGCACTGCGCGCCCGCGTCGCGACGTCCGGCATGCGCAACTCGCTGCTGCTGGCCATCGCGCCGACGGCGACGATCGCCTCGATCGCCGGCGTGTACGAGTGCATCGAGCCGCAGGTCTCCAACCTGTTCAAGCGCGAGACGCTCAGCGGTGAGTTCCTCCAGGTGAACGGCTACCTGGTGGAGGAGCTGAAGCAGCTCGGCGTATGGGACGCACAGACCCGCGAGGCGCTGCGCGACTCCTCCGGCTCGGTCCAGGGCTTCGGCTGGATCCCGGCCGAGGTCCGCGAGCTGTACCGCACGGCGTGGGAGATCCCGCAGCGCGGTCTGATCGACATGGCGGCGGCCCGTACGCCGTTCCTGGACCAGTCGCAGTCGCTGAACCTGTTCCTGGAGACGCCCACCATCGGCAAGCTCAGCTCGATGTACGCGTACGCCTGGAAGCAGGGCCTGAAGACCACCTACTACCTGCGCTCGCGCCCGGCGACGAGGATCGCCCGCGCCGCGCAGGCGGCCACCCCCGTCGAGCTGCCGCAGGCGGTGGCCGACGCCGAGGCGCTGGCCTGCTCCCTTGAGAACCCCGAGTCCTGCGAGGCCTGCCAGTAATGAGCTCCAACGACCAGAAGAACCTCCTGGACCCGGGCTTCGAGCTCACGCTCCGCCCGATGCGGTACCCGGACTTCTACGAGCGCTACCGGGACGCGATCAAGAACACCTGGACCGTCGAGGAGGTCGACCTCCACTCGGACGTCGCGGACCTCGCGAAGCTGACGCCCGGTGAGCAGCACATGATCGGCCGGCTGGTCGCCTTCTTCGCGACGGGCGACTCGATCGTCTCGAACAACCTGGTGCTGACGCTCTACAAGCACATCAACTCCCCGGAGGCGCGCCTGTACCTGTCGCGCCAGCTGTTCGAGGAGGCCGTGCACGTCCAGTTCTACCTGACGCTGCTCGACACCTACCTGCCCGACCCGGACGACCGCGCGGCCGCCTTCGACGCGGTCGAGGAGATCCCCTCCATCCGCGAGAAGGCGCAGTTCTGCTTCAAGTGGATCAACGAGGTCGAGAAGCTGGACCGGCTGGAGACGCAGGCCGACCGCCGCCGCTTCCTGCTGAACCTGATCTGCTTCGCCGCGTGCATCGAGGGCCTGTTCTTCTACGGCGCCTTCGCGTACGTGTACTGGTTCCGCTCGCGCGGTCTGCTGCACGGCCTGGCCACCGGTACCAACTGGGTGTTCCGTGACGAGACCATGCACATGAACTTCGCTTTCGAGGTCGTGGACACGGTCCGCAAGGAGGAGCCGGAGCTCTTCGACGACGCTCTCCAGCAGCAGGTCACCGACATGCTCAAGGAGGCCGTGGAGGCGGAGCTGCAGTTCGGCCGGGACCTGTGCGGTGACGGCCTGCCGGGCATGAACACCGAGTCGATGCGCGAGTACCTGGAGTGCGTCGCGGACCAGCGCCTGGTCCGTCTCGGGTTCCCGCCGGTGTACGGCTCGCAGAACCCGTTCTCCTTCATGGAGCTGCAGGGTGTGCAGGAGCTGACGAACTTCTTCGAGCGCCGCCCGTCGGCCTACCAGGTCGCGGTCGAGGGCACGGTCGACCTGGACGAGGACTTCTAGGAGTTCCAGGAGTTCCAGGGGAGTGACCGACCGGGGAGCCGGGATGCGGAGGTTTCCGTGTCCCGGCTTCTCGCGTTCCCCGGTGTTCAGTGGGCGATGGGGCCCCAGTACCGCCGGGCGGAGGGCCGCAGGGCGCGCCGGCGCGGGGTGGGCGGGAGGCCGCCCGCGCGCTGGCGGGGCAGCCACACCAGGCGGGTGGCGACGGCCCGGATCTGCTGGTCGATCCGCCGGTCGCGCAGGATCCCGTAGAGGCCGGGCGCGAGCACGAGGGCGGCGATGGCGAGGACGGCGAGGTAGTTCACGAAGGTGGTCATAGCTCCACTGTCCGCCTGATCGCCCATGATCGACAGTGGCAGTACTGTCATAGAAGGCCGAATTACTGCCACACTGGGGTCATGCTGACCAACGTGGCCGTGGCCCTCGTCGACGGAGTCGCCCCCTTCGAGCTGGGGATCTTCTGCGAGGTGTTCGGAATCGATCGCAGTGACATGGGCGTACCGGTGTACGACTTCGCCGTGTGCGCGGCGGAGGAGGGGCCGCTGACCGTGGGCGGGGGCGCCTTCGGCATCACCCCCGCGCACGGCCTGGAGCGCCTGGAGGAGGCGGACCTGATCTGCCTTCCCGCCGCCGGTGACGCCGCCGTACGCATCTACCCCGAGGCCCTGCTCGCGGCCCTGCGCCGGGCCGTGGACCGGGGTGCGCGGGTCCTCAGCGTCTGCAGCGGGGCCTACGTCCTCGGCGCCGCCGGGCTGCTGGACGGCCGCCGGTGCACCACGCACTGGATGCACGCCGCGGCCCTGACCCGCCGCTTCCCGCGGGCGGTCGTCGACCCGGACGTGCTCTACGTCGACGAGGGCCCGGTGATCACCGCCGCCGGCACGGCCTCGGGCATCGACGCGTGCCTGCACCTGGTCCGCCAGGAGCACGGGGCCGAGGTGGCCAACATCATCGCGCGCCGGATGGTCGTACCGCCGCACCGGGACGGCGGGCAGGCCCAGTTCATCCAGCGGCCCCTGCCGCGCACGGCCTGCGACACGGTGGGTGAGGTGATCGAGTGGATGGCCCGCCACCTGGCCGAGGAGATCACCGTCGAGCAGCTCGCGGAGCGGGCGCACATGTCCCCGCGGACCTTCGCCCGCCGCTTCCTCCAGGAGACCGGCACCACCCCGTACAAATGGGTGCTGCGCCAGCGCGTCCTGCTGGCGCAGGAGCTGCTGGAGTCGACCGGTGAGACGGTGGACGCGATCGCCGGCCGCTGCGGCTTCGGCAACGCGGCCGCCCTGCGCCACCACTTCCTGCGGACCCTGGGGACCACGCCGAACTCGTTCCGGCGCGCCTTCCGGGGCCCGCAGGCCGCCTGAGCGCTGTCGTCGCGGATCAGGCGTTGGGGACGGTCTCGTAGCGCGGGGTGCCCTCGTCCATCTGCCGCAGGGCGTCCTTGCGGTCCCGCTTCGAGAGGCGGTCGATGTAGAGGTAGCCGTACAGGTGGTCGGTCTCGTGCTGCAGGCAGCGGGCGAAGTAGCCGGTGCCGCGCACCTTGATCGGGTTGCCCTGCGCGTCCTGGCCCTCGACCTCGGCGTAGTCCGGGCGGGCCAGCGAGGCGTACGCCGTCGGGACCGACAGGCAGCCCTCGTTCGAGTCGTCCAGCACGCGCGCGGCGGCCGGCAGCTCGATCAGCTTCGGGTTGACCACGACACCGGTGTGCCGCTTGCCGTCGTCGTCCGGGCAGTCGTAGACGAAGACCTTGGCGTCCACGCCGATCTGGTTCGCGGCCAGGCCCACGCCCTCCGCGGCCTTCTGGCTGGCGAACATGTCGTCGATCAGCTGCGCCAGCTCGTCGCCGAACTCGGTGACGTCCTTGCACTCCCGGTGCAGGACCGGGTTGCCGACCACCGTGATCGGACGGGCCGTGCCGCGCTGACGGTGGGCGAGCTCGCGCGCCTCACAGTCCTCGGTGTCCACGACGTACCCGTCGTTCACGCTCTCGACAACCTCGTTCTCCTGCTGCGCCATGTCCGCCGTACGCCTTCCGTAAGTCCCGGTCACCGATGGTCGTGGTGGCCACCGATGTGCCCGTACAGCCTACGGCCCCGGGTCAGCAGACTTCTTCGAGATCCCGCCACTCCCTGGTGCCCGGGCTGTCAGCGACCCAGCCGTCGAGCAGTCCGCGCACCAGACCGGCCGGTGCCGCGATCCCGCATTCGCGCTCGGGGACCCACAGGGAGCCCGAGCCTGCCGTACGGTGCCCGAGCGGTCCGGGGTGGCCGGGCTCGCTGTGGTCGTGCGGATCGAGGTGCTGTTCACCGTCGCCCTCGTCGCTCGGCATCTCGCTCTCCGAGCAGGTCCGGCACAGCAGCCGCACCGACGAGGACCAGTCCTCGGCCGCGAATCCGGCATCCGAGGCCAGCTGCTCCAGCGCGTCGCGGTCCGCCTCGGTGGCCGCCTCCAGCAGCACCACCCAGGTCGGCACCGGGGACGGCGCCCACAGCTCGATCTCGTCGAACACGGGGTACGAGGGGCCGGCCGCGGTCACCCGCTCTCCGTGCGGGACCCCGTCGTGGAGCACGACCTCGCCCCAGCGGCGCCCCGAGGAGGGCAGCGGGATCGACAGGACCTCCAGCCGGGCCGGGTCCAGCCTGCGGCCCCAGACCACCTCGGCCTCGCCCTCGGGCGACAGCCGTACCGCGGCGCTGCCGAGTTCCATGCCGACCGGCTCGCCCGCCCCGGCCGCGTCTCCGGGCACCTTCAGCCCGTACGCCTGCCAGGCCCGCCGGGCCAGCGGCCAGTCCTGCAGCGCGGTGGCGGCGATCCCGACGTTCCACCAGTCCGGGGCGCCGGTCTCCCGGTCCAGCAGGGCCACGGCGCGCAGCCCGGCGGCCCGCGCCTGCTCCCAGTCGTGCCGGAACTTGTGCAGCAGGGCCAGATTGAACCAGGACTCCGACAGCCAGGGCTCCAGGTCCGCCGCTCTCGTCAGGAGCGCGCCCGCGTCCTCGTACCGCCCGTCGCCGATCAGCGTGAACGCGCGGTCGGTGGCCTGCCGCCACGAGGCGGAGGGCCGATGCCGTACCTTCCCGAAGATCCTCACGATTCCCGCCTGCCTGGGGGCACCTCCCAGCGGTCGCTGGAAACAACGGTGCAGCCTTGCGGACACTCCTACGGTCCCTCTTACTGGCATCCAACCATGCCCACTCGGACGGCCGCTCATTACCCATGGGTTACCCAGGTGGGGCGGGCACCACTCTGTCACGTCCACCCCTGGCCAGAACCCTTGCCAGGCACTCCACGACCTCCGGCTGGTAATCGTGCCCGGTGCCCAGGCGGAGCCGCTCCAGGGCGGCCAGTGAGCCACCCGGGTGACGGCTCCCGCCGACCAGATCGTCGTACGCATTCACCGTACGCACGATCCGGGCCGCCCTGGGCTGTTCCCGGTACGGATCCGCCTGCCGCTCCACCACCACGGCGACCTCGGCGGGCACCCCGGTCTGCCGGGCCACCTCCCCGCCCAGCTCGGCGATCCGGCGGGCCTCGGCGCCCGGCAGCCCGGCCGTGGCCCCGTCCGGGACCGGGTCGACGAGGGAGAGCTGCCCGATGTCGTGCATCAGGGCGGCGTACTCCAGCACCGTGAGCTCCCGCTCCGACAGGCCCAGCTCCCGGCCGACGGCGCAGCTCAGCGCGGCCACCCGGCGGGAGTGGCCCGGTCGGGTGCAGCCGGCAATCTCGGTGGCGCGGGCCAGGGAGGTGATGGTCTGCCGGTAGGTGGTGCGGATCGCGGTGATCCGGTGGAAGGACAGCTGGGTCAGCAGCAGGGGCACGCTGAGGACGGGCAGGGCCCACAGGCCCGCGACGGCCGTGCCGAGCGCCATCACGACCCCGGTGGCGCAGATCGCCGAGCCGATGCCGAGCTGGGCGCGCAGTTCGTCGCGCAGCACCGGCCCGTACGGCCGGCCGGTCCGGGCCCCGGCGAGCACGGCGGCGAGCACGGCGTCGCACAGGGCGGTGAGGCCGAGCAGGAGGAGCAGGAAGCCGACGAGGTACGGGCCCTGGCCCACCCGCTGCTCCAGCCGGCCCGAGTTGTGGAGCGGCTGGAAACAGGCGGCGGCGAAGGCGACCGTGAGCACCCGGCGGGACAGGTGGTCGAGGGCGGGACCGTGGCCGCGGGCGATGTGCGGGACGATCCCGGCGAGGACGGCCGCGACGACGACGGCGACGGTCTGGAGCACCCCGTGGTGGGTGGGCTGCCCGGCGTTCTGGCCGAGCAGCGCGTAGGCGAGGGCTCCGGCGGAGCCGAGCGGTGCGGGGTGCCGGCCGAGGGGCTCCTGGCGGTCCCGGCGGGCGAGCTCCCCGGCGGTGATGAGAGTGGCGAAGGCCAGGGCGGCACCGGGCTCGGCGACGCCGTTCCACAGGGTCTGGCCG
>NZ_JBSGZP010000064.1:0-17859 GCF_053611065.1 Streptomyces sp. NPDC054840 | reverse complement strand
TCCGGATACCGGGCACACCGCCGGGGACGGCCAGGTTCCCGGGGGGGGAGGCCGGCCCGGTCGGCCGGGTCGGAGTGGCCGGAGGGCAGGGTTCCTGCCGGGGTCAGCTCGCCGAGGCAGTCGGCCTGCTGATGTGCGGCCCCGGGTACGCGCAGCTGCGACAGGCGGGCGCAGTGGCCCTCGGCCGGGACGGCGCCCGGCCAGGCCGAGACCTCCGTGCGTCGACGGGCGGATGGCCACACGCTGGACGTCGGGAAGGGGGCCGGGTATGGGTGTGCCCGCCATGACGGGGGTCCCCGGAGAGGGGGCCGCCACCATGGCGGGCTCGGACATGACCTCGACTCCAGCGCGGGGGGGGGCGACTCGTTCAGCTTGTGCCGGTCGGAATCGTTACCGAGCCCCGTGTGCTGGTGGACGCCTTTGGCGTAGATGTGGCCGAAGTGGCCGCCGCTGGTCGTGCCCCGCTCTGACTGCACGTGGGCGTGGTTGCTGTCGGTCCGTCCTGAGCGGCGCCCGCGGTGCCGAAGATCTGGGACAGCGCCCACCTGTTGCTGACCCCGAGTTTGCGGAAGGCGCGGGTCAGGTGGGCCTCGACCGTCTTGACCGACACGAACGTCAGCTCCGCGATGTCCCGGTTCGACAGGCCCCGGCCCGCCATCTCGGCGACCGCGCGCTCCCGCCGCGAGAGCCCGGAGGTCGCAGCGGCCCGCGCGCGCGGGCCCAGCGCACCGATCCGGCGCTGGGCGTTGACCGCCTGCGTGTACAGGTGACGGGCGCCGTACTGCGCCGCGGTCTGCTTGGCACGCCCGGCGTTCTCCACCGCTTCGTCCAGGCTTCCCGCCCGCGACAGCACATGGGTGAGCGACAGCTGGACCCGGGCCTCTTCCAGGACCTGTCCGGTGGAGCGGAAGTCCGCCGACGCGGAGACGAGGAGCTCCACGGCGGCATCCACGCCGCCCGTACCCAGGGCGCACGCCCGGGCGACCGCCGCGTGTCCCAGCTGTCCTCGCAGCCCCACGGCCCCGGCTGCCTCCTCGGCCCGTTGCGCCCAGGCGTGCGCGGCCGCCGGCCGGCCGCGCGCGGCCTCGGCCTGTGCGGCGGTGCTGTACCAGCCCGCCTTCACGGAGTGCGTCGGCTCCGAGTGACGGGGCCGGTCCGCGACGTGCTGCATCAGCGTGACGCAGTCGTCCAGGCGCCCCTGCTCGAAACGTATGGTGGCGAGCACTCCGGCGGTCAGCGCCCACAGACGGCCGCGGGCCCGGACGGTCCGCAGGGCGCGCTCGGCGAGCGGTGCGGCGGACGCCGGATCGTCCCGCAGCATGATCACTTTCGCGCGCAACCCCAGCGCGTAGCCGACCAGGTCCGGCTTCCCCAACAGGTGCGCCATCTCCTCGGCTGCCTCCGCCGATTCGACCGCCTCCGTGAGTTGGCCCACCTCACGGACCGCCCACGCGTGACCGAGCAGGAGGTACGGCAGGACATGGCTCTGCCCGGTATGCCGGGCGATCCGAACACCGCGGCTGATGTGGCGGACGCTGTCGTCGTAGCGCCCGGCGAGCAGTTCGGCCCAGCCGAGCTGGCTCAGCGGGTCGAGGAGAGCGGTCAATTCCTCATCCTCCATCGCGTCCACAGCCGTCGCGGCCCGCGTGGCGTGCGTCAACAGAGCCGCGGACTCGCCGCCGTAGGCCGCGCCCAGGGCCCGGCACGCGGCGGCGGCGGTGCGAGTCCCGCGGTCACCGGTGCGCGCGGCGTGGTGTGACGCCGTGTCCAGGTGCGCGGCGGACTCGTCGTACGCGCGCTGGATCATCCGTACGCTGGCAAGCTCCAGCCGCAGGGGGTTGGCGGCGGCACTGGTCTCGGGCCACGCCGCCAGCTCCGCCTCCAGCACGGCGCGGGCCTCGCCGACACTGCCCAGGATGCGTTCCACCTGCGCCTGCAGGGCGACCACTTCCACCCGTCGCCCGCGTCGGCCGGCCGGCAGCAGCTCCATCGCCTCACCGAGTGCCTCCCGGAAGCCGGCGAGGTCGCCGGTGAGCCCCAGGGCCCGCGCCAGCGCCACCAGTACGCCGAACCTCGGCTCACCCGATGTGGTGGATGGTTTCAGGAGCTGGAGCGCGGCCCGCAGCCAGGACGCGGCGGTCGCGGGGACGGAGTACATGACGTGCTCGGACGCCTCGCACAGCAGCCGGACCGCGTCCAGGTCGCCCGGCTCGGCCGACCGCACGACGTGGGGCGCCCGCTCCACCGGGCCGGCCCCTGCGACGCGCAGCGCCCGGTCTGCTCTGCCCTGTGCCGCCAGCCACCAGCCCGGCGGCGAGTCACCGGATATCAGCTCCCGCAGGAGCGGGTGCCGGAACTTCAGCATCCGGCCCGATCCGCCGGGGCGGACGAGGTCCATCCGGGCAAGGGTGTCCAGTGCCGCCAGAGCCGTCACCGGTGGCAGGTCCGCGACCATTGCGAGCAGCGCCGGCTGGAACGGGTCGCCGAGTACGGCGGCGGCCCTGAGCACGGTGAGCTGTGGTGGCGTGAGCAGGGCCACTTCCCTCACCAGCGCGGCCCGCAGAGAGCGCGGCAGGTCGGCGAAGCGCGCCGCGTCCCCTTCCTGGGGTCGCACCGCCAACCGGGCGAGTACCTGAAGGTAGAGGGGGTTGCCGCCGCTGGCGGCGTACAGGGTGGCTCGCCGTTGCCGTGGCAGTGACGTGCCGAGCAGTTCGTCTGCCGCCCTCCGGTCGAGCGGTGTGAGGCGCAGTCGTTCGGCGCGGTAGCCGTCAGCGGTCTGCGACAGGCACGTCAGCAGCCTCGGCCGTGCCTGTCGCGGCCGATAGGCGCAGGCGAGGATCACGGGGACCTGAGGAGGATGCCGCAGCAGATGGTGCAGCAGCTCCAGCGAGCCCTCGTCGGCCCAGTGGAGATCGTCGAGGCACAGGAGAACACCCCCGGAGCGTCTTGTGCCCTCCAGCAGCCGGGCCACCGCGCCGTACAGCCGGAACCGTTCGACGAGAGGCGGCACCGAACCGCAGGAGGCGTCCCGTTTCGAGGGATGGGCGAACGCCAGCTCCAGCAGTTCCCGCGTCCGGTCGTCCACAGCCGCCTCGCCGAGCCGCTCCGGGGCTTGGAGGCGGGCACGCAGCGCCTCGGCCACGACCCCGAAGGGGTGCTCCCGCTCGTATTCCGAGGCCCGGCCGGACAGCACGGCCAGCCCGCCCTCCCGTGCTCGCGCGGCCAGTTCCGCCAAGAGCCTGGTCTTGCCCAGTCCGGGGTCGCCGGTGACTTCGACGACCGTCGACCGGCCTTCGGCACAGGCCTGGACCGCGCTCCGCAGACGTTGCGACTCCCGCCCCCGGTCTGCCTGCGGGGCCGCCGGACGCGGCACGGAAGCCATGTCGCCCCTTGTGCTCCTCATCTGGGTGCGCCGGCTCTGACGGACACCTCTGGGAGCCTGCCCACCGGGCAGGTGGACGTGGACAATCGCAACGGAACGCGCATGAGAGGTGCTCTTTCCGAGTGGAGGGCACGGCATCGCCACGGATGCGGACATCCGGAAGTCTCCCGACGCCGGTTGCCGGGTACATCGGTAGTACTACGCAACACGCATACGCAATCAGGCGGTTGGCTGAGCCGACGTGTTGTCCGACCGCCTGCCGCGGGCCGTCAGGGATGCCAGCGCGGCGCGGGACGACACTGCCGTCTTACGGTAGATCCGGGCGAGGTGGCTCTCGACCGTGCGCCGGCTGAGGTAGAGCTCGCCGGCGATCGCCTGGCTGGTGAGGCCTTTGGCGACCAGCTCGGCGATCTCCCGCTCGCGCGGGGTCAACGTGGCCAGCACGTCGGCCGGTGCCGCGGGTGCGGTCGGGCCCTCGAACACCGCCGGGCGTACTAGTTCTGCCAGGCCGGCCAACAATCGTGCTCCGCCCGCGGAGGCCAGGTGGGAGCCCCGGTGCCACATGGCGGCCGCGCGCGGGCCGTCTCCGGAGGCCTTCATGAGGGGAGCACCGAGCAACAGGGATTGCGCCTCCCGGAGCGCCGCCCCGGACCGGGCGCTGTGCGCCGCGGCTTCGGCGAACAGCCGGGCCGCCACGGCCTTGTCATTTCGGTGTGCCGCGATCTGGGCGTGGCTGCGCGACGCTGCTCCGCGCTGGGCCGGAAGGCCGAGCCGTTCGGCTTCCTCGTGGGCGCGCTGAGCCCAGTGTTCGGCTTCTTCCACGTCACCGGTGGCGAGGGCGGCGGCGGTGAGCAGTTCCAGGAAGTAGCACCGTACCGAGGGCTGGAGCCGACGCAGGTCCCTTCCGCAAGCGCCCCCGTGCAGCAGGACTTTCCGTACCCGCTGCGGATCACCGGCGAGATACGCGGCCTGAGCGAGCATGGACCAGGCCAGTGATGCCCACCAGCTGTCGCTCGTTCCGGCCGCGGCCACGGCTTCCTCGGCGACGGCCAATGCCTCCCGATCGCCCGGAGGGCGCGCCTGCAGCAGGATCTGGGATCTGAACGCCAAGGTGAAGGCGAGCAGTTCGCTGCTGCCCAGGGCCCGCGTGATGGGCTCGGCCTCGTCGGCCAGTTCCAACGCGGTCGTGATCCGGCAGGTGTTGAGGCGGACGTGGGCCTTGCACAGCAACAACTGGGGCAACAGGTAGAGCTGACCGGTGCGCCGGGCTATCTCCAGTCCCCGGTCGGCGTGCCGTTCCGCGTGGGTGTAGTTCTCCAGAAACACTTCAGTCCAGGCCAGCCTGGACAGGGATTCGCACAGGCCCGCGAGGTCGTTGTCGGTCATCGCGTCCGCCAGTCGGGCCGCGGGTTCGGCGAACGTACGGGCCGCGGCCATATCGCCCTCGTACCCCTCGCCCATGGCGGCCAGCGCCAGCGCTCGCATCTCGCGGGTGTGGTCGCCGAGGGCACGTGCCCTCGCCAGAGCCTGACTGATCTCCGCGCGCACCTCGGGAAAGCGGGCGGCGGTCAATGCGCAGTAGACCAGTTGCAGGCGCAGTTCGACCGACTGGGCCTCCGGGCGTCCCGGCGACCGGGCGAGTTCGCGGCGCAGCAGCGCGTCGCCTTCCGGGTAGCGTCCGAGTCGGCACTCCATCAGGGCGCAGAGCGCCACGGCGGACGTGCGGACGGCGTCGGTGTCCGGACCTGGGAGGTCCAGCACCTGATGCAGCAGGTTCCGGCTTTCTCCGAGCTCACCGGTCTCGCCGAGAGCCTGAGCGCGCAGCAGCATCAGTTCGCGGCGCGTGGACCTCTGTTCCGGGGTGTCCGGTAGGAATCGCAGCACGACCTGCAGCCAGCGGGCGGAGATCACCGGAGCGGTCGCGGCGGTCTGCTGCGCGGCGGTGGTCAGTACGGCGGCCGCCTGCGGGTCCCAGCCGGCCAACGACTGTTCGAGGTGGTGTGCCCGCTCGACGGCGGACGCACCGGCCCGTTCCAGCTCCGCCGCCGTCAGGCGGTGGAACTCCTGGCGCCGCCACGGGTCGATGCTCTCGTGGACCAGCGCCCGGATCAGCGGGTGTCGCAGCATTAGCCCGCCTCCCCCCTGCCCCGGCCGCACCAAGTCGCGCCGCATCACCTCGCGCAGGGCCGCGGCGATGTCGCCGACCTCGGAACCGGTGAGTGCGCTGATCAGCTCGGGAGTGGTGCGGTCGCCAAGGACGGCTGCCGCCTCGACGGCCCGGCGTTCAAGTGGACCCAGCGGCGACAGTTCGTCGAGCAGCAGCGCTTTGAGATCGGCAGGCAGGCCATCCGGTCCGCCGAACACGGCAGATGCCTGCGGTGCGCAGTGTGTCCGAGGCATCCGGGCTCCGCGATGGGCCTGGAGGAGGGCGAGGAAGTACAGCGGGTTGCCCTCGCTCGCCGAGTAGAGCTCTGCCGCCTGCTGCCCGGGCAGGTCAGAGGCCAGTCCATCGACGCAGTCGCGTTCGCCGAGCGGCCCCAGAGCGAGCCGCAGCACCGTCCCGGTGTCCATGCCCCGGGCCAGCGCGGTGGCGAGCGAGGGTGGCGCCTGACGGTTACGGCGTGAGATGACAAAAAGTAACGGCGCTGGGGCCGGATGCCGAACCAGGTGGTCCACAAGCTCCAGCGACGCCGGGTCCGCCCAGTGCAGGTCGTCCAGCACCACCACCAGCCCCGCGCGGCCGAGACGGCCCAGCACGGCGGCCGTCGCCTGGTACAGGCCGAACCGGTCACCGGCATCCGGCCCGCCCGGCCCTTCCATCACGCCTCGCAGAGCCGGGGAGAGCTCGGCCAGTACCGGAAAGAGCCGCAGGGCTCGCTCATCCAGGTCGGCGAAGGCATCGGCGAACGGTCGGAAGGGGCTGTGCCGCTCGTACTCCGTAGCCCGGCCACGCAGCACGGTCACCCCACGGCGGCGGGCGCCCGCGCAGAACTCCGCCAGCAGTCGGCTCTTGCCGATACCGGCCTCACCCGTGACATCGACCACCGCCGGACCGCCCTCCCCCAGCCGCTCCAGCACCGAGTAGAGCCGACCGAGCTCTGCGGTCCTGCCGACGAACGGCGCCCTGTCCACGCACTGCTCCGGGCCGTCATACGCCTTAGACACGAGCAATCCCCTCCTGAACGAACTCCCGCCACGGAACCGGTCCCGCTACTCCTTGGCCCGCCCGGGACCGAGCGCTCCCTGGCGGCCGAGCTCGTCATGTGTCCAGCACGTCGGCGTACAGCGCGAACAGGCGCAGGGTCGGGGTGCCACCGGCCGGGCTGGTTTCGCGAAGGCGCCTCCAGCAGTCGGCTGTCAGGCGGCGGGCGTGGCTTCCCGGCCAGGGCTGGGGCAGGAGTTCGGGTGGGAGGAGGGGATCGGGGGCCATCGCTGCGGTGAACTGGGCGGCGAGTGCGACGGCCATGGTGAGCCGCTCGGCGTCCGACGGCTCCGGCCCCTCGGTGAGTTCCGTGAGGCGGGATTGAGCGAAGGCCGCGAGCTGTTCGTGCCGGGCGGCGATCTCCTGCAACGGCCACAGCGAGGCTGACAGCGCTCGGGGGTGGGTGACGCCGCCGATCCGCAGGTCAGTGGTGGTGAAGCAGGTGAGGGTGTCGAGGACACCGAGGTGACTGGCCTGGGCCTCGACGAGCTCGGCGACGGGGTGCGCATTGACGTACAAGCCGCTCTGGACGGGTGCGGCGCCGATATAGAGAAGGTGCTCGCGCAGGGTGTCGCGGGCGGCACGGCGGGATTCGGGGATGGCGAAGGCGAACAGGTGCCAGATGCCGTCCCATGGGGCGAGTCCGGCGTCCTGCCGGTAGGCGTGGCGCACGTAGGAGGCCTCGGGTGCCAGGGATCCGGTCACATCGGCGCGGGCGCGGAGGATCGCCTTGCGGCCTCGGCCTTCCTGGGTGAAGCAGCCCTCGGTGACCAGGCGTTTGATGCACAGGCGCACCTGCTGGTCGGTCATGTCCAGGATGCCGGCGACGGTGTAGAGCTCGTCGGCGTCGACGGTGCCGTCCTCGCGGACGAGGGCGTGGACGAGCAGCGGGGTGGGGATCTCCGGCTTGTCGGCCCGGCTGTTGGCGTGGGCAGTGGTGTCGGCGTTCATCGCGCCTCCCCGGTCCCCGGCGCGTCCGCTCCATTGACCGGGCGGTGCATGGTCGTGACGGCGCCGAAGCCCATCAGGCGGCGCAGGTAGGGCGTCAGCTCGGTGCGGACGGCGGTGAAGCCGTGCCGCTCGTACAGCGCCGTGGCGCGGGGGTTGACGTCGATGACCTCCAGCCGGATCCGGTGGCAGCTGTTGCCGAGGGCGACGGCCGCGATCTCCTGCAGGAGCAGGCTGCCGATGCCAGTGCCGCGGTGTGCCGCGTCCACGGCGATGCCGTCCATCACCAGTTCGCCCGGGGCGGGTGTCCGCTCGAACAGGGCGAGGATCGCCAGCCGGGGCAGGCCGCGGAAGAGGCCGTAGGTCGACAGCACGCTCCCCATGCCGCCGCCCGTCAGTGCGCGGCCGTCGATCTGGTAGCCGGCCACGCCGACCACCCGGCCGTCGACGAGCGCGGTGATGCCGCGGTCGTGTTGCAGGTGGGCCGCGATGAACGCGCGCCCCACGTCGGGCGGATCGAGCGCCGGGGCGAGCTTGCGGCCGAACGCCTCCCAGTAGAGCGCCGCCACCTGCTCCTCGGCGCCCAGGGGTACGCCCCTGCGCACCACCGGCCCGCCGCTTCCCGTTCCTTGAGCCTTGCCCACTGTCGCCTCCACCCCTCTGCTCCCGCCTCACCTTGCTTGATCGAGTGTAGTACGTTCACTACGAAAACGAGCGTTTTCCATATGAGCGATTTCGAGCGGGGTGAGAGCCAGAAAGCGACGTTCGCCGCACCGGCCTTGGTGCCGGACGAGGTCGGCTGGACGCTGACCCAGGTGGCCGCAGGGGCAGTGCGGGGATCGATGGCCGTCGGTGGTTGGCCGCCAGGACTCGGCCGGCGAACGTCACCTCGCGTTCGGCGATGAACCGGAAGCCCAGAGATCGGCAGACGCCGTGCAGGGAGTCAGGGGCGGCCGACGGAGGTGTACCGGAATCCGATTTCGCGCAGGCGCGCAGGGTCGAGGAGGTTGCGGCCGTCGAACAAGACCGGTGTGCGCATGACTCTGTGCGCTTCGGTCCAGTCGACTTCGGTGAGCTCGGGCCATTCGGTCACGATCACTGCCGCGGCTGCGTCGGCCCGGGCCTGCTGTGCGGTCGGGTAGCGGGTGGTGGAGTCCCAGGGTTCCCCCGCGGCCGGGCGGGCGAAGGGGTCCCAGGAGCGGACTTGTGTTCCTTCGGCGAGCAGGCGGCTGGCGGCTGGCGGCTGGCGGCTCGGGCATGTTCACGTACTACCCGAGCACGATCCGCGCGGCGGAGGCTCTCTACGCGCGAGCCGCGGCGGCCGGCTCGCACCAGGCCCTGGTCGAGCAGGCCATCCTGGTGGCCCGCGACAGCGACCGGATCGAGGAGGCACGCGCCCTGGCCGTACGGGCGCACGAGCTCGGCTACTCGGGCGCGGCCTACGTCCTGGGTGTCTGGGCCTTCGAGCGCGGTGACCAGCGCACGGCCGAGCATTGGTTCGAGACGGCGGCAGCAGCACCCGATGGTCACGACTATGCCCGCTTCTACCTCGGTCTGATCGGCATTATGCAGCGGCGGCTGGACGAGGCCGAGCGATGGCTGCGTCTCACCGGCGACACCGAGGACGAGGACAAGAACGATCAGTACGGCGGCCTGCCCAAGACGTTCGTCGAGCAGCTTGAGGAGATCGCGGCGATTCGCGCCGACCCCGCCCGGCTGCCCGACCCCGAACTCTCGGCGCGCCTGCCCGAGTTGCGGGCGGCCGCGGAGTCCGGCGGTCCCGAGGAGTGCTTCGCGCACGCCGATGCACTCGACCGCCTCTACCGGCTGCCCGACGCCGCCGACTGGTACCGCAAGACCGGCACTCCGCGCGCGCTGCTCGAGCTCGGCCGCATGCTGCAGGACTGCCAGGCCGACGAGACCCTGCTCGTGCCGTACTTCGAGCCGGCCGCCGAGGCCGGGGACGCGGGGGCTGCGTACAGCATCGCCGGGATCCACACCCACGCGAAGAACGAGCGGGCCGCCGGCATCTGGACGCTGAAGGCCGCGGAGCTCGGTCACGCGAGGGCAGCCTGGGGCGTCGGCTGGACCTCCGAAGAGCGGGGCGGGGACCCGCAGTTCGCGGAGCGCTGGTATGTGCGCGCCGCCGAGGGCGGTCTGGCGCGGCCCGCGTTCCTGGCCGGTCGCAGCATGGTGCGCTGGGGGCGTTACGCCGAGGCCGAGCCGTGGCTCGTGAAGGCGTGGGAGAACGACATCCCCGAGGCGGCGTACCACCTCGGCAGGGCACTGCGCCGGCTCGGACGCACCGCGGAGGCCGAACAGTGGCTGCGCCGCGCGGTGGAGCGCTCCGGCGACTTCGACCCACCGCCCGGACCGCTCGAACGGCGCGTCGATCCCCGCCCCGAGCTGGCCGAGCTGCTCGTCGAGACGGAGCGCGACGAGGAGGCCACGCCACTCGTCGCGGACATCCTCGCCGAGTACCCGGGCCACCTCGCCGGCCACCGCCTCGCCGGCCGACTGGCCCGGCGCCGCGGCGACCTGGCCACGGCCGAACAGCACTTCGCGCAGATCGAGGAGCGGGACTCCGACCCCGGTACGCGGATGAGCCTTCTGGAGATCCGTGAGCTGCTGGCTCAGGTGACGCACGAACACTGAGCGCGAAGTAGCCGGAGCGGAGTGGCCGGCGCGGTGGGGAGTCAGACCCAGCGGGCCTCGGGCTACTCGCTCATTTGTGACTGTGTTGGCTCTGTACACGAGAACGGTTGGAAGTGAACGAAGCTATCACGCACACACGGACGACAGTCAACCTTCACTGGAAAACGACAGCAACCCTCACCAAGAAAACGACACCCCCACGAACCCCCACCCCAACCACCAGCGAAGACGCCTCAAACACCCAGTGCAGACAACTGACGCCACCCACGGAAAAACACACGACGCCCATCCCCCAGGACCCCGCAGCCGGGCTCCGCTAAAACAGGCAGGCCGAGTTCCTACCTCTTCCTAAAAACGGAGGTACCGCTCCCGGAGCATTTCGCCGGTCTCGGCCGTTCTCAGCACATCTATCGATCCATATTCCGAAACGGCTTTGAGGAACCTATCAACAAGGGAAAAATCGTGACCCCTCAAGGCCTCATCCATGAGATGGTCCCCAAATGGGAGACAGATCGGTTCAACTTGTTGCAACGTTGACATTAACGAAGCGGCTATTTACCGAGGCGGCAAATTTAAGCAGCAGGGAGATGGCATCTTCATCCATCTTACTAAGTCCACTCGACAGCCAGAACTCATCTTCCGAATCCGTGCGTCCACAATATCCCGCGATCACACCTGCTGCCAGTTCGCCCCAACCCATATGAATAAGACTCAACGGCATTACTGGCCAACGACCTCCATACGGCAAGGCCCAGCTCGAAAGACGATTAACGGAGTATACGCTGGTGGAAAACCGGGCCTTAGGCTCGATAGCACTCAGGAGTCGTATCACCCCCTCCCTATCCAGTTTCCCTTTCCTAATCGTAGAATCAACGCTGACCGCGGTCCGGTTCACCTGACCCCGCCCACCCCGTCCGGCCCGACGAGCCGGACGGGGTGGGGGCACAGCGTCCCTCCACGGCCGGGGGCGGCCTGTAGGCATGCCGCCTGTCCGGTGGCCGGCTCCGACGGCGACCAGGCGCTCTGAGCGTGCTCGCGATGCCGCTACCCTCGTCGGGGTACGGCCGGTCCGGGGAGGACCGACCTCGCCAACGACGACGTCGGTACGGCGTGGAGACCACGCGTCCTGACCACGCAGGCCGGGGCCGGTGCCGCGCCCAGCTACCCCATTGCGACGGCGGGCCCCTGCGCGACCCTGGCGTGCTGCATCGCTGTGAGCCGGCGGACGAAGAGCACCGCAAGTACGGCCGCCACGATGTCGAGAACGTCACCGATCAGCATCGTCGTTGCCGGCGCCCCCGGAGAGAGCTTCTCCCTCCGGGGGCACCGCGTTCTCCCGCGTGATTCACCACGCCAGAACTGCATCAGCGCCCATCCCTCCGGCCCCTCCACTGCGTCGAGGGATCCCGGCCGCCAGGCGGCCCGTACCCGCCACCGGCCACCCGCCGGCAGGGCAAATCCCACCGCCCGGCCTCCCGCGGCGATCTCATCGACCACAAACCGGCCTGACGGCAGGTCCATCACCACCTCCCCCTGAACCGGCCACGCCCCAGCCTCGAAATCAGCCGGCCCGTCCCACAGCTCCAGCCGCAACCGGGTATCCAGCACATCCCCCGGCGTCTGCAGGTAGAGCATCGTCGCGTTCGCCGCGACCAGCCCCCGCGCACCCGGCGTGGCCGGCCGCTCCCCCGCCTGCCCCTCCGCATCCACCAGACCGAACAACCGGTGGTCGACCACAACATCGAACTCATACGCACTCACCAGCTCAGACATAAGCCCTCCCGCACACGGCACCGCCCCTGCGGCACCCCGGTCTCGTGATACCTCTGCCCCTACCCACCGAACCCCCTCTCCCGGCCCGCCACCCACGATCAAGCCCTTGACGGAGCTGCGCATGGTCCGCTCTGTTCCCGTGCCGCACTGCCGACTGGACCCCGCGAGCAGGAGTCGCCAACGGGCCCTCGGGCGGACGGCCGCGGAGCGGGCGGCACGGGTGACGGTGTCGGCGAGGCCCTCGGCAGTCATCCGGCCGGACGGGTCCCCGATCCGCCGGCCGTGAGCGGCGAGGGCCTTCGAGGTTGAGCTGCTCGTCCCGCCGACTAACGCCCAGCTGAGGGTCCGATCTGGTTTGCCGGCCCTGTCGGGTACGCGCGGCCGCGTTGCACTGGTCCTGTACCGCTTTCGGTGGATTCCACTGCGTGGACGGCCCGGGCGCGGCAGCCTGGAGGCCGTGGACGGCCGATCGGTCGGCCCGATCGCGCGCTGCGGGGAGGGGTTGGTCGTCGTGGACAGGGTGCTCAAGGCGTTGGGGGCCGCGCATGAGGGGTCGGTGGGGGTGCTGCTGGCCGATGGCAGCGAGCCGGGCCCGGTGTACTTCGATGTGGGCAGCGGTTCGTACGTGCCGCGGACCGATGGACGTGGCTGATCCTCGCCGTCTACACCCAGCTCCGTCTCGCCCGCCCACTCGCGGCCGACCTCCGCCGGCCCTGGGAGAAACCCGCACCGGCCGACCGTCTCACCCCTGCCCGAGTCCGCCGCGACTTCCGGCACATCCGCCCAACGACCGCCTGTCCCGCCCGAGCACCGAAACCATCCCGCCCAGGCCCCGGACGACCACCGGGCCGGAAGAACACCCGGCCCACACCCCGCCACGACGTGCACACAGTCCGCAAAACAGACGACCCGAAGCCGAAACCGAAGAAGTCCACGACCCCTCGCCCACGCCGCACAGGTTAAAGATCAAGCTAGTCGGTGTCCGTCGCGGAGAGAAGATCCCGGGCGCGCCGCTCTACGAGAACCGGGAGATAGGTGCGCACCCGCGCGAAGCGGAATTCGGCGTAGGCGGTGTCCACCACACCGCGAACGGTACGGGGGTCGAGACCGGGAAGCGTGTTGACCAGCCGTTGTGTCACATGGGTAAGGACTCTTTCGTCTTCGGATTCCGTCGGCCTGGCTGCCGTCCTTCGCTGAGCCGGGCTCGTCCCTCCACTGTCACCCGAACCACCCTCTCGGGGAAGCCGATCTTCCGCCATCTAGTTCTTCGGGCGCGGCGTCACCTGTCGTCCGAGGTCACTCACTATCAGCCGATCACGATCTGGATCGTGCGCACAGGTCCTGGCTTCCCCCAGAATGTCGCAGTGCCCGCAGCCATGGGGGCCCACGCGCGTTCGACCCGCCAGCAAGAGCGCTATCGCGCTCGTCGGTGGCGACCTGGAGAGCAGTGATGACCTCGCACGAGCGGCGCCGATCCGGCCGGGACGAAGGCTTCGGCGCCTGGCTACAGCAATTCGAAGACCTCGACACCCCCACCGGCGAGCTCGCGCGGCTGGCTGCGGCAGACCCCTTGTGGCCGAGCGGCTCACAGCACCGGCTCCAGGCCTACATCGAACGGCTGGAGAGCTCCGGCGCGACCGCGGCCGTGATCGCCACCCTCCTGGACGCCTGGGTCCGCTGGGCCGCGCACGAAGATGAGTAGCCGAAGACCGTCCCTCCGCGAGGAGGTACAGGGCTGGCTCACACAGCGTCTCCTCGTCGGCCTCGTGAACATCGTCGATGATCACGGCGAGCGGGCAGCGCGCCGCTGCCGAGGCCAGCCACCGGGCGAAGGCGGCGTGCAGCCGAAACCGGCCCGCCGTGGCGTCGCCGTGCGGTGCGGCCGTGGCGCCCAGCGGGTCGATCAGCATCGGCAACGGCCCTACGCGCTCCGGCGGCAGGAGGCGCACCAGTTCACCCAGTGCTTCCGTCCAGGCCCATGCCGCCGGGACGCCCGCGTCGTCCGGGCATCGGCCCGTCACCACCGTCCAGCCCTGCGTCCGTAGCCGGTCGGTGAAGCGGGCCAGGAGTGCGGTCTTCCCCGCGCCGCCCTCGCCCGCCACCAGCGCGACCGCCCCGCCCCCCAAGCCTGCCTGGGCCGCCTGTTCCAGCACGCCCAGTTCCAGCCGCCGGCCCACGAAGGGTGGTGTGGAAGCGAGTGCCGCTCCGCTGCCGACCTCCTGTAGGTCGGCCACACTGGAAACTCCGACCGCCTCTGGCGCGGCGTCCGAGGGCGAGTCGATCAGTGCAACGGCCTCACCAGGGGCGTCCGGGACTGCGGCCGACAGGACGTTCAGGTCTCGGCGGAGAATGGCCTGCTCGAGCTCGGCCAGCCGCGCCCGAGGTCCAACCCGAGCTCCTCGGCGCACACGGCCGCTGCGCGCCGCAGCGCCGCGAGCGCGTCTCCCTGGCGTCCTGTCGCCGCCGGTCCGGCTCCAGGATGCCGCGCAGGTTCGAAACGTAGGAGTGCAGAGACGTACGCGGTTTGGCCGGCAGCCCCTGTGTCCACAGCTCGTCGACGAGTCGGGCGACCGGAACACTGCGGCCGCGGGCCGAAAGGAGGAGTCCCAGGACGGTCCGCGCCTGTCGCCGTGCAACCGTCACCGGTCGCCCGGAGACATGGACATCCAGTGGCCCGAGAACTCCCAGACCCGTCATGATCGGCCAAATGTACCAATGTCCGTGTCTCTGATCATGCCTGGGTATAGGCCGCTGTTGTGCGTCACGTTACCCATCCTGGGCGGTAAGGAGCAGGACCAGTGCCTTGGAGCGGGTCGTGCCGAGCGCGTCGGCCACCGCTTCGGGGAACATGCCGGCGTCACGCATGGCGCCGTAAGGTCTCGCGGTTCGCGGGAGTGCGCGGCCGGGTACACGGTCAGCTGTTCCAGCACGCGGGCACGGTCGCCGAGGTCGAGATCGTCACCGGCGGCGTCGGCGGCCTGCGACCGGCCAGTAAGGCGGCACTCCAGGCAGGGAACAAGCTGCGGCGAGCGCATGCCCAGTCCAACGCCCCGATGCCTCGACCGGACATCGGCGGCGTTCTGATGCGCACGGTGCGACGCCTGACATCCGGGGATGCTCCGGCGCCGGCCGATCTGCACTCCGAGAACGCCTGTATCAACGCCAGTTGGGGCAGTGCGGGGCCGGGGGCCTCGCCGCCTCCCGGCATGTCTGGGCCGCATTCGCCAAGGGCCGGCCCTGTCCGTCGCCTGCACCTACTTCCTCTGCGGCGCTTACGAGGACATCGCGGTCGTCACGGTGCCGGATCGCCGCCACGAACGTCTCGCGCTGGTCCGTGTCGCCGGCCTGACTGCAGCCACCGAACACGAACGGTTCGAAAGTCACTTGTAACGTTCGGCGCGGCTACGGCACTGAGGGGTATGAGCCATGACGACCCGCGTGCACAGTTCCTCAACTGCACGCCGAAGACCAGCCCGGAGCGCGGCCGCCACACGCAGGGCCTGACCGGCCTCAGCGCGCGGATCGTGCAGGAGCAGGGCTGTCGGTTCGAGCGCCCGCGGCCGGTAGGCCACGGGATCGCCACGGGGGCGGCGCGGCCGGACATGACCGGGCACGTCCGGAGGCTCGGCGCGCCGCCAGCATTCCACCGGCGCGTGACGGCGCCGAACTACTCGTCATGAGCATCCCGTACGGCCTGCAGCGCCCGGTGTGCACCATCACGCGCTGGGCGGACGCGGGCTGGATCGGGGAGGTCGGGCCGTACCCCTCGTTTCCCGATCCGGGTGCGGGTTCGACCTCCATGAGCCAGAACATCACCAAGTCAGCAACGAAAGGCCGAAATCAATGACCGCCGAAACCGTCGAGACCGTTCACGTCTGCGCTTTCCCCGGCTGCAGCAACCCGCCCGAGCCGCAGGTATCAGACGGGCAGGGGCCGGCGCCCCGCTACTGCGAGCACCCGGAGCACAACGCGCTCGGCGCGTTCAGGACGTTCCGTGCGAAGCGGCAGCAGCGCAAGGAGGACAAGCGGGCGGCAGCCGAGACCAAGAAGGCGGCGAAGGACGGGGCGAACGGCGCCGAGGCGCCGGCCGCCGGCCAGACCTGGCCCCCCGCTGGTACGGCGCACGGTGCGCCCGCGCACACTCCCGCCCCTGAAACCGTGGCCCAGCCCTCCGGCCAGGTCCCCGGTGCCGAGGTGGTGCCCCAGGAGCTGGGGCAGACCTTTGCCGTCGTCGCGTCCGAGCGGGGGTCGGCGGAAGGCGAGCCCTGCGACATGGCAGCCATGGCAACGGGTGACGGCGACCGCGCCGCCCAGTCCCGCGACACCATCGTCGCGCTCATCAACCGGCTTGCCGCCGATCTGCCCGCCTACATCGAGGAGCTGGCGATCATCACGGATTCCGCGGCGGCCGAGGCCCGGATCGAGACCGTCACCCGCGCCGCCGCGCAGCGGATCCTGGCCGCCGAGGAGCGCGCCGCGCTCGCCGAGGAGGCGGGCGACATGGCCGTAGCCGCTCTCGACGCCGCGACGGAGAAGTTCGCCGAGGAGAGCGCCGCGATTCGCGAGGAGACGGGCCGCCAGGTCGCGGACGCCGAGTTCGTCCGGGCCGAGCTGGAGCGCTACCGCGAGCGCGTCGGCATGCTCGAGGTCCGGCTCGACGCCGTCCGCGACGAGACCGACGAGCTGCGCCGCGAGAAGGCCGCCCGCTCCACCGAGGACGAGCAGCCGCGCCCCGCCGAGCACCAGTGCTGACCGCTCGCCCCACGTGTCCTCGTCGATCTGGTAGCTGAAGAAGGAAGAGGGAACCCATCCAGAAAAGCACTCTCACGCGGTGGTCCGCCCGTTTCGCGGCCGCCACCACGATCGCGGCGACCGCCGCCCTTGTCCCCGCCGCCTCCGCCCATGCGGTCACCCCGAACACCTTCCGCCTGTGCAACTACGGCAGCGGTTACGACACTGTGGTGGAGTTCCCGAACCAGGGCAACTACGCGTTCCGCGTGCTCGCCGGCAAGTGTCAGACCGTAAGGCTCGGCCAGGCGACGTCCAACGAGCCGCTGAAGCTGCACGCGGTCCAGGGAATCTGGAAGGGCCCTCGCAGCTACGTCTTCGCCGGGTTCAGCTACGACCGAAAACGCGGCATCGACATCACCACCGGGGGGACCTACGGAGCCGTCAACTGGGGTTGGAAGTAACCACCGTTGAGGGCCGGCCCGGGGCTGCGGTCCCCGGGTCGGCCCTTTGTGTCGGCCCTGCCCCCCCGGACTGCCGACACACAGCCGAGCAGGGGCCGACCGCGGTCCCGGAGTGAACACCGAACAGAAACGGAAGATCCTCATGTCCCGAACCAAGCGCCCAGCCCTGTGGATCGCCACCGCTGCGGTCATCGTCGTGGCGGCCGTTGGTCTTTATCTCTTCCAGCCCTGGCGGCTGTTCACGACGGAACGCGTGGACGAGGCGGCTCCCGTGGCCACCGGAGAGGCGGCAGCCGCAATCAAGCCGTTGGCGACGGGCAGCTTCATCTCCCACGAGCACGAGACCAGCGGCTCGGTGGAGGTCCTGCGGAGCGCGGACGGCAAGGCGACGTTGCGCCTGACGAACCTGCGCGCCTCGGACGGCCCGGCCCTGCACGTGTGGCTCAGCGACCAGCCGGTCAAGCGGGACGGCGGCGGCAACCTCGACGACGGCAAGCACGTCGACCTGGGCAGCCTCAAGGGCAACGAGGGCAATCAGAACTATGCGATTCCGGCGGGGACCGACCTGAACGCGTTCTCCACGGTGACGATCTGGTGTGAACGCTTCAGCGTGTCGTTCGGCGCGGCCGAGCTGAAGCAGCGCGCTTGACGGACTCGGGGCGAGCGCAAAGCGGTGGAGCGGGTGGCGGTGGCCCCCCCGCCCCCCG
>NZ_JBSGZP010000063.1:0-17901 GCF_053611065.1 Streptomyces sp. NPDC054840 | reverse complement strand
CCATGTAGCTCGTCTTCGCGGGGTCGGACGCCCCGACCTCCGTGCGCAGCTCGGTGTTGATGTTGAAGTTCCGCTTCTCGCCGCAGGGAGCGAAGACCAGGGCTTCGATCTCAGCCGTGTCGGTCACCTGCCAGTTGTCGTCGAGCTCCCCCTGGAACTTGTGGGTCCGGTAGGCGGTCTGGCTCATGCCCTGGAAGTAGTAGCTGGCCTTCTGGGTGCCGACGGCACCCTGCTGCAGGCTGCCGAACCCCCGATAGTCGACCTGGCTGACCGCGTACGTGTACCCCTGCGGGACGTTGACGACGAGGGAGAGCTGGCAGTTCTTGCGACCGTCGACGGCGCTCGCGTCGCCGCCGGCCTTGGCGAGGTACTCGCTGTAGGTGACGGTGAAGGCCGTGTTGTCCGGTGCGACGGCGATGGCGGCGCTGCCGGGGCGGCAGCCCGAACCGTTCACGGTGGCGACGTCCACCGTGATCTTGCCGGGGGGCACGGGAGCGGCGGCTCCGGCCGGTGGTGCGAACGCGGTGACCAGGAGGACCGTCGCCGATCCGGTGAGAAGCACCGGCTTGAACATGGGGGATCCCTTCTCGTGCTGGCGGGACCCGCGTGGTGTGGGCCCCGTGCCGCCACTGGCTGCGGGCACGGGGCTCGCACCGGAGGGGCGGATTCAGCGTCGGCGAGGGGAGCCGGGTCCGCACCCGAACGTGGGCCGTCTGGCGCAGCACGGCCGACCGGGCAGACCGCCCGATCGGGCGACGGGACGGGGCTGTTGTCGGTGTCGGTCTCGGGGATCGGGATGGGGATGAGTCGGGTGCTTCCGGGGACGCAGAGGGACTACCGGGCCGGGGCCGATGCGCTCCCTACTCCCGTACTGGGGGTGTCGTTAACGAATGGCGAACCAAGTGACAAGTAACCCGCCGGTAGCTTTCAGGGCTTTGCCAGGCGGTCTTCGGCTGGCGGGGCACGGTCTTGTCGCGGTCGAGGTGTCCGTAGACCGTGGAGCGGGGGACGCTCTTGCAAACGGCGCTGGTCTTCGTTATCTGAGAACGCCCTCAGGACCGTGGTTGTGCTCAACACGACGTGCGTCGGCGAGGGGCCGGCCTGGACCCGGGTCAGGGCGAGGCGGCAAGTGCGACGCGGCGGAGGTATTCGTCGTACTCGCAGCCGGCGTCGGGATCGCCGACGGTCGGACACATCACGGGGTCATCCGCCTCGCCAAAGAGGAAGATGGGAACCCTGCAGTCGGTACCGGAGAACGTGAGCTGCAGGTAGGCGCCGCGATCCACCGGCTCGTCCACACCCGAACCAAAGTGCCAGCTGCCGGAGGACATGTCCGACCGGTTGCCGCAGCGCTCTGCCGCCGACAACCGGGGAACCCCGTCACTGGTGAAACTGCCGTTCGCGTGGAAGGTCAAGACCGTCCCCTCCCGGCTGCGCCACTGGCTGGCCAGCTGGTCGGCCGAAAGCGCCACGGCGTGGTACGCCGCAGCATTACAAGCAACCGTCACCGCGCCGACAGCCACCATCAGCCCGGCACGCCGCCATCCCATGCATCCCACGGCAACTCCACCCCCGCAGCCAGGCCCGCGTCCACGGGCTCAGCACACATTTGAACACGCTCAAATGCGTGGCCTGCGCCCGGGTCCCCGCCCTACCGGCCACCCTCCGGCCCACATGGCCTGCCCGCCACCCCGCGAATGCCTGACCAAGCCGCCGCTTCAGGGCTGCCATCACGCGATACGAGCAGACCCCTGTTCCTACCTCTCGCCAACATTCTTCAGGCAGCAGCACGCAGTCGTTCCCGGAATCCGGCGACAACCGTTTCTGCCTGTGCCCTACGCAGCCATCGGCGAGATGGTGCGCGCCGTGCGGCATCGCGACGAGCCGCGGACCCTGGCGCGTCTGGCCGGCACGTTCGAGGGTACGTGTCGAGCATTCTGGTCAACGGTGCAGGCTTGGGCGTTTTGGTCACCATGGTGATCGAGGATGATCTGCCTGTGGTGCTGATGGCGCTGCTGCCTGGGTGGTGTCTGTCCAACATCGGCGTCAGCGCCGTGGTGTTCGTCGTGGTGGCCCAGTCGAGGATTCGGAGGCCAGCAGCGTGGGCCGAACTCGATTTCGTCGAGCGGCATGCTCCGAAGTACGGCCGGCCGCCGGAGACGATCGAGGAATACCGGGCGCTGCAGCTTCATGAGTAGACGTCAGAGGCTTGACCAGCCGAGGAAGGACAGAACCCCGTGGACGCGATGCCCACGGGGTTCTGCGCTGCTTGGCCGGCCGAGCGGGACGTCGACGCTACTTCCCGCACTTGGTCTTGTAGCCGTCCAGCAGAGCCTTGCCAGCATCGGAGTTGTCACGCACGTACGCGCTACCGCTGATGCTGATCGAGGTTTCGCTGGTTGAGATGGACTCGCTGCCGGTCCGCTTGTTGCGGCTGTCCTCTCCTGCGACCGTCCAGATGATCTGGGACTGATCCTTGTTGAACTCGCCGGTGCTGGTCACACCCGGCTTCTCGTAGACACCATCACAGTCGTACTCATGATGCGAGACACTGTTGCCCTTGACGACCAGCTGGCCGAGTTGGGACGTGCCGTTGACGTCCTTGACGTAGTAGGTACCGTCGAGCTTGCTGGCGCTGCCGCTGTCGCTGCTTCCGCTGCAGGCGGTGAGTATGAGTGAGCCCGCGGCCAGGGCTGCGATGGACACGGCGATCTTGGCCCGCGTCCTACGTGCGGTCCTGGTGATGCTCATGACGTTCCCCCTTCGTTCGTTCTGGATCGGTCGGTTTGAGATAGAAGGCCAGTCAAAATAACCTACGGATAGGTGACTTTGGCTGCCGGGATCGCCTGTCAGGTGCCTGACCAAGCCGCCGCTTCAGGGCTGCCATCGCGCGATACGAGCAGACCCCCTGTTCCCACCTCTCGCCAACATTCTTCAGGCAGCAGCCCGCAGTCGTTCCCGGAATCCGGCGACAACCGTTTCTGCCTGTGACCTACGCAGCCAGCATCCTCATCACCTCCTCCCCTGCCGAGATCAACGGGGCCCCGGCGTCGTGGCAGCTGCGCCTGCGCAACGAATACACCCTCTGAGGGTGACGTGGTCTTCGAGCGGTCCGCGGAGCGGCCGATGGGGCTGTGGGCCGAGGCCGGGGAGAACCTCCTGCGGATCGTGCCGCAGCTCGGTCCGGACGGGCCGCCGGCGGACGGAGTCGACGACTGCCTGCCGTGCCCCGGCTGCTACCGGCCCGTCTATGAGAGCTCGTCCTCGCACACCCTCATCGGTGCCGGGCCGATGCCGGTGATCGGGCTGTGCGCCGACGGCAGCACGCTCCGCTCGACTCGTGTGGCCGGACCATGATCAATCTCACCGATAACCCCGGTTCGATTGATCCCCGACGCCGGAGTCCCGTCCGGCCACCCCGGCATCCTCAGCGGCCGCCGTGCCCGCGACTCCGGAGCGAACCCGGGACATGGCCGCCGCTGGCTTTCACCGGGCGCTCGCCGCGCACCAGGCCGTCCCGCGCACTCGAGGCGTGCCGCGGGACATCGCGGAGGCAGCCGCGCGGCAGGCCCGCGTGCTGCGCGAGCTCAGCCAGTGGGCGTTCCCCGACCCGGAGCACGCCGACGACCAGCCGGCGCCGATCGACGCCACGGTCCAGCAGCGGCGCCGCGAGTTTGCCGCCACGGAGACCGCGGCCCTGAACCGGGCCCGAGCCGAGCGCGCCCAGCGGTCCGGGGTGGCGGTCATGCTTCCGCAGGCGGCTGCGCTGCGGTCCTCCGCGTGATCCGGTTCGAGCCGCATTGTCAGTGGGGTGCCTTACAGTCGGCTACGGCTCGTCATCCGTGGGTAGTTGGGGGGGAGGTTCAGCGTGCAGGTGGAGGTTCTCCGGGCTTACCGGTTCGCGCTGGATCCCACTTCCGCCCAAGTGGAGGTGTTGCAGAGGCATGCGGGAGCGGCCCGGTGGGCGTTCAACCACGCGCTCGGGATGAAGAAGGCCGCGCACGAGCTGTGGCGGCATGAAGTCCAGCAGCTCGTCGCGACCGGCACCCCGGACGATCAGGCCAAAGGGATTCCTGTCCGAAGGATCTGATCAGTGCGGCCCCCGTTTCCATTGGAAACGGCGGCCGGTGTGCAGCAGCCTTGACGCGGAGTTGGGCTGACGCCGATCCCTGGGCCCAGCCGTTCAGGCGAAAGCCAGCTCCTGCCACGCATCGTCGCGGGCGGCTGTTCGGTCGGCGTGCGGGCGGCCGCCGATGGCCTCGAAGCAGCGATCTGCAGCAATTGGCCGAGTTGGGACCATGGGCCACCTTGATGCATCCGAGCCCGAAGAAGCCGTAGCTGCGGCCGCGCTCGGCACATCACCGCGTCGGGGCGACGTCGTCAGCAACGGTAGCCGTTTGGGACCTGGAGGAGAGCCACGAAGATCCATACCATGACCGCGGCGCCGACCGTGCCGCCCAGGAGAGCGACCGTGAGGTTCCAGCGTCCTACATACCCGATGAGCACCCCCCACCACACCGCTGCCGTGATCGCGAGCAGGGCTCCGTAGAAGGTCAGCGCGAGCCCGTTGGCCGCGCCGTTCACCCCTACATCGCACGACCGCCAGGCGGCTGCCAGCAGCACCGACCCGAGCACGCCGGTGGCCAGACCGGCCACGGGCGCGATCGCACAGCCCCACTGCCCCCGCGTCACTTCCGGGTCCTGACCTGCGGGACGTTCTCGCCATTGCGCTGTGCCTGCTCCATTTGGTCCATCGCGTCGTTGATTCCTTGTCGGAGCTGTTCCTCGGTCAGGTTGTCGCCGTACTTGTCGTACAGGTCGATGCCGACGCGCATCGTGATCTGATCGCCTTGGTCGTCGTCCCCGGTGAGCAGCGTTTCTCCAAGTGAGGCGCCCTTGATCAAGGTCTCCGCGTCGAAGCCGGCTGCTCGGCCGACGTATCCGTAGTGGACGTTGGAATAGATGTCGTAGAAGACTTCGCGGTTCGTTCCAGGCTGCTTGAAGTAGTAGTCGTCAAGCGTTTGGAGGTCGTACCGCTCCTGGAGCTGCGGCTTGTGGTCCCAGTCCTGCCCCGGAGCCACCTTCACGCCCCACATCGTCAGCGCCGTGTTGATATCGGAACCGTAGTTGCGCCCGAATTCGTACCACTCGGGTTCGTCCAACAGGGACCGTATATGCCCGACTGTGTCCGACTTCGCGTTCCGCTTCATCTCCTCGAAGATCCACTTCTCGGCGTCGGTAAACTTCTGCTCACTCCGCGCCGACCCCGTAGGCGGGATGACGGGACTGGCCGAGGCGTTGAACCTGTAGGGTCCCGAACCGCGTGTCATCTTCCGCGCGGCGATGTCATCCCGATGTCATTTTCGACACGGCTGCGGGATCCATGCCTTCCGCGCTGGCACTTCGCCCCTTCGTGTACGAGACCCCTCCGGCTGCCATCGGTGCGTACGGACCGGGGCAGGACCCAGCGGTCGACGGCCAACCGGGTCGTCTGGCACGACGCGGGTGGGGGTCCGATGGGGACAGCGGAGCCGGCGACGGTGGTACGGGTGAGCATCCGGTGCGGTGACGAGGCCGTCGCCGAGGACCTGGAGTGGTCGTCCGTCCCGCTCGGGCTGCTGCGGACCGCCCGGCCGTGGCGGACCTTCCGGTGGCACCACGGGCAGAAGCACTACTCGGGTACGTACTGGTCGTCGACCCTGCGCGACCACGTGATCTACGAGTCGCGGCTGGAGCTGGGACGGCTGCTGTTCGCCGACTTCGCCCCTGAGGTGCGACACATCGTCGCCCAGCCGTTCCTTCTGAAGAGGGACCTGCAGGGCAGGGTGCGTAAGCACGTCCCGGACTACCTGGTGCTGGCCAATGACGGCCCGGTGGTCGTGGACGTCAAGCCGCGGCACCGGCTGGAGAGGCCCGAGGTCGCTTCCACTTTCGAGTGGACCCGGGACGCGGTCAGCTCGCGCGGGTGGCGCTACGAGGTGTGGAGCGAGCCCGACCCGTACCTGTTGGAGAACATCCGGTTCCTGGCCGGCTACCGCCGGGACTGGCTCTTCGACGCCGAACTGGTCAACTCCCTGCGGGTGGTGGAACTGGACGGGATGTCGCTGGGCGAGGCATTCCAGCTGGTCCCGGCCTATCCCCGGCCGCTGGTGAAGGCAGCGGTGCTGCATCTGCTGTGGTCCGGGCATGTGACGACGGCGCTGGACCGCCCGCTCAGCGCGGGGCACGTCCTGCGGAGGGCGGCATGAGCGGGGCCGGCGTGAAGCTGGGCATCGGAACGCGCTTCCGGCTCGACGGCGAGACGGTCCGGGTCGTGGAGTTCGCGAGCTTCGCCACCGGGATGGAGGTCGTCCTCAAGGACGGGCGCGACCGACTGGTGCGGATGTCGGTACGCGAACTGCTGAGTCCGGGACGGGCTCAGGTGATCCCCAGCAGCGCGGGGCCGTCAGCCGCTGATGAGGAGGATGTGGCGGCCGTGGTCCTCGATCGGCTGACCAAGGAGGAGAGGAAGAGCCTTCTGGAGCGGGCCGAGCACGTCCGGGAGATGCTCAGCGGCTACCGCTCGGGCAGTGAGGAACTGCCGCGGCCCGACGAACCGCGCGCCCAGTACCTGCCTGGGCTGCCGTTGCGGGAGCGCTATGCGGCCAAGGCGTCGGAGCTGGGAGTCACCGACCGGACGGTTCAGCGGTGGGCACGGGCTTTCCGTGAGTACGGCGAGGCAGGCCTGGTGCCAAAGGCTGCACGGCCGGACGGCGGACTGGGTCATGCCGATCCCCGATGGGTCGAGGCGGCCGTCGGCATCCTGAACGAGTACCAGGGGGAGTCCCGGCCGTCGGTGAAGGTGGTTCTTGAGCGGGTGCAGGCCCGCCTTGAGGCCCAGTTCGGGCCGCAGGAAGTGCCGCTGCCGAAGCACACGGCGAGCTACCGGTGGATGCAGGAGCTCGAGCGGCGCCATCCGACGTTCCGGCTGAGTACGCAGCGGAACCGGGACATCGCCGACCGCCCGAAGGGGGTCTACGGGAAGCTGCGGCCGACGAGGCCGGGTGAGTACGTGCTGATGGACACCACCCGGCTGGACGTGTTCGCCCTGGACCCGGTGACGCTGCGGTGGCTGCAGGCGGAACTGACCGTCGCGATGGACTGGTACACCCGCTGCATCATCGGCATCCGCGTCACCCCGGTCTCGACGAAGGCCGTTGACGCGGCGGCCGTCCTCTACCAGTCCTACCGGCCCCGCCCCGTTCCGGAGAGCTGGCCGCGGGAGGCGGTCTGGCCCGACCACGGCATTCCGCGGGAGGTGCTGGTGGATACCGAGGCCGTTCACGGGCCGATCACAGGCGCCTCGGGCCCGTCGCTGGTGCCGGAGACGTTGGTCGTGGACCACGGCAAGATCTACCTGTCGGCGCATCTGACCAGCGTCTGCCAGCGCATGGGGATCTCGGTGCAACCGGCGAGGCTTCGAACGGGCCGGGACAAGGGGCCGATCGAACGGTTCTTCCGGACCCTGCGGGAGGACCTGTTGCAGGTGCTGCCCGGCTACAAGGGCCCTGACCTGCACTCTCGGGGGCTGAATCCGGAGAAGGACGCGTTCTTCTTCCTCCACGAGCTGGAGGCGATCATCCGTGAGTGGGTCGCGGTGGTCTACCACCGCCGCCCGCACAGCGGGCTGGTCGACCCGCACCTGCCGACGGTGGAACTCTCACCCGCGGCGATGTTCGAGCACGGGCTCGCGCGGGCCGGCTTCATCGAGGTGCCCCGCGATCCGGACCTCGCCTACGAGTTCCTCGACGTCAGCATGCGCACCGTCCAGCACTACGGCGTCGAGATCAACGGGCGTCGCTACAACGGCGGCTGCCTCGACGGACTCCGGGACATGGCCGGCTCGGACATCGCGCTGGACAAGCGGCGGCTGCCCTTCTTCGCAGATCCCGACGACATCACCCGGATCCACTACCGCGATGACGAGCGCCTCTGGCACACCCTGGAGTGGGAGCACACCCCGGGTCTCCAGATGCCGCTGAGCGAGGAAGCGCTGCGGTTCGCCCGGCGCCTGGCCGCGAAGGAGTACACGTACCCCAACGACCGGCTCGCCCTCGCGCTCCTGCTGGAGCGCTGGAACCTCGGCCTGGGCACGTCCCTGGTCGAGCGGAGGATGGCACTGCGGCTGGCGCGAGAACAGCTCAAGGACGAACTGCCCGACCCCACGGCGGCCGGCACCGGCCGGCTGCCGTCGGTCGCTCACGTGCTGTCCCTGCCCGAGCAGCCCCCGCCCCCGGTGCGGGAGAGCGCCGTCGCGCCGGAGGCAGAGACGGGCGACGACGACGCGGACAGCCTCGAAGAGCTGGACGAGGAACTCGACTTCTACGCCACGGCCCTGAAGGACGTCGATGACGATGCCTGACCTCGCCCCGTCCCGCACCGGCGTCGGCCAGGGCGATCTGAGTTCCCGGTTGGACCGGCTGACCCTATCCCGCAAGGAAGGGTTCCAGCGCTTCGCCGAAGGCCCGGCACGGCCTCGCCCCGAGCAGCTTGCCCGCAGCCAGATCAAGTCGTTGAGCGAGGCGGCCCTGACCGAGTACAACCGCAGCCGGCGCGGATGGCACGCCAACCTCGGCCCGTTGTGGACCCCGCAGATGAAGGCCCTGCACGAGGACCTGTGGGACATCTTCGACAGCAACGACCAGGACTGCGACAAGGTCAAGGGCGGTATCGCGCTGGACGCCTTTCCCGGCCTGGGCAAGACGACGGCCGTGCTGTCCTTCGCCCGGAAACTCCACCGCCGGGTCATCCGGGAGGAAGGAGAGCTCACCGACGCCGGGCAGGAACGCTGGCCGGTCTGCCGCGTCGGGCTCACCGCAAACACCGGGATGCGCGACTTCAACCGGGCGATCCTGGAGTACTACGAGCACCCCGGCCGCTTCCGCGGCACCGCCGCGGACTTCGGCTACCGCGCCCTGGACAGCATCCTGACCGCCGAGACACGACTCCTGATCGTCGATGACCTGCACTTTCTCCGCTGGAGGCACCAGGCCGGCATCGAGGTCAGCAACCACTTCAAGTACATCGCCAACGAGTTCCCCGTCACGCTGCTGCTGATCGGCGTGGGGCTCGAAGAACGAGGGGTCTTCAGCGAGGGCAGCGACTACCGAGCCGCGATCCTCGCCCAGACGGGCCGCCGCACCACCCGCCTCGACATGGCCCCGTTCACCATCACCTCCGCGCAGGGACGCTTCGACTGGCGCAACACCCTGCTCGCCGTCGAAGAGCGCCTCGTCCTGGCGGACAAGTACTCCGGAATGCTCGCCGACGACCTGTCCGACTACCTGTTCGCCCGCAGCAGCGGGCACATCGGCTCCCTGATGACGCTGATCAACCGCGGCTGCCAGCGAGCCGTACGCACCGGCGTCGAACGCCTGGACACGACGCTGCTGGACAAGGTCAAGAACGACGCCGCGGCCGAGCGAGCCCGCGCAGAGCTCCAGCAAGCCCTCACCTCGGGCCGTCTCGTCAGCCGACCGCAAGGGGCTGCGGCATGGGCGAACTGAGCGCACCGCGGACGCTGTCGATCCGGCTGGCACCGCTTGAAGACGAGAGCATGGACAGCTGGCTCGAGACACTCGCCCGGCGCTGCTCGATGTCGCTGCCCGCGCTGATCTCCGCGTTCGACCTGCCGCGCATCGACCGCACCCACAGGCTCGTCACCGGTCTCACCGAACACAACCTGCGGCAGGTCGAGCACCGGCTCGCGCTACCTTCCGGGCGCCTCGACCAGGCCGTCGTCCCGGGCGATCTCTTCGGCCAACGCGCACCGCGCTGCAGGTTCTGCCCCGAGTGCCTCACCGAGACCCAGGGGCGCTGGAAACTGCGCTGGTGGCTGCCCTGGACCCTCGCCTGCAGCCGCCACCAGGTCCTTCTGCACATCGTCTGCCCCGGCTGCGGAACCCCGCCACGCCAACAAGTCCCGGGCCAGGTCCACCTGCACCGCGCCGCGCGATGCCTCAACAGGCCTGCCCGGAAGAGCAGAGTCTGCAGAGCCGACCTGACGTTCGCTCCACCTCTCACCCTCTTCACGTATCACTCCCTGCTCGAAGTCCAGCAGCAACTCGATGCCATCCCCATCCACGGACATCAGGACCCCAGCACCGTCTTCGCACGGGTAGACCGGCTGCTCGCACCGGTTGAACACGGACGGGCCGGACAACTCGACCGCATGAGCCCCGCCGCATTCAGTACCTGGGAGCGGGCATTCGACGACGTCAACGATCCAGCCTCACAGTTCTGCAGCTGGCGCCTGCGCGAACGGGCCCGCACCGCCCTCACGCGCGACGTCCTGGACCGCGAGTACGACGAGAACAAGAAGTCCCTGAGCCAGCTCGCCGTCGACTTCGGCCTCCCCTACCGGATCGTGGTCGAGCGGGCCAAGGAACTGGGTGTCACCGTCACGGCGGGACGCCGCCCGCTCACGTTCGACGACGTCTGGCTGCGCGAGCAGTACGTCGTCCATCTCCGCAGCACCAGGGAGATCGGGCAGGGCATCGGAATCAGCGAGGGTCCCGTCAAGCGAAGGCTGGCCGAGCTGGAGGTCGCACTGCGCCCGGTCGGGCCCTACAGCCGCGAAGAGATGATCGCCCGACTCGACGAGTCGGTTTCCCGCGACATCCGGGCGGCCGTGGAAGGGACCCCTCACGGCTGGGTTCGCCTGCGCCGCTTTCAGATCCACATGGCCTTCCCCTCGCTGACGACCAGCTCGGCCTACCTCGGCGTCACAGTCAGCTCCCTGTCCAAGCAGCTCAAGCAGCTGGAAGCCGCGGTCGGCGCCGAACTGGTCCACCGGCCGGCACGACACGCACCCCAGCGGCCAACCCGCCGCGGCGCCTCGCTCCTGCGACGACTCGACGAACCGCGGGCCCGGGAACTGATGCAGCACGCCCTTGGGCCCGACATCACACCCATGCCCAGCACAGCCGTGCTGGCCGAGGCGGCTCTCGCCTTCAACGGCAAGTGCGGCGCCCTGACCAGGCTCGTCCCGGCGGCTGGGCTCCCGGCGCACATCAACGTTCCCGCTCACATGCTTCCGCTCCTGCGGCACCTCTTCACCGACGCCGCCCCGGAGACGTATATGCGGCAGATCCACGCCCTCACCGGCATTGGGACCGCCACCCTCTACGGTCAGCTCCCCAGTTTGGTGGCCGCCGGCTGGCTGCAAAGCCGACGCGAAACGACGAAGGAACGGCTCCGCCGAGGCGGAGCTGGCCACCGCCGCCACTTCTTCACCCTGAGCCCAGCGGCCCGCCTGGTCCCGATACATGACGTGCTGAACAGCCCTCTGGGACCGGGAAAATGGACAGCCCGCCGGGACAGGGGATGTGACACGACTGCGGGATCAAGCCATGAAACCGCAGATCAGAGCGATACGAGATGACACAGCCGTCGGGAACCGCCCCTCCGAGGGCCTCCAGGACCTTGCACCGGCGCGGGGCCGGCGGCCGCTGCTCGTGATCGCTCATACCTCCAGGGACCACGGTTCACCTGTACACAGTTGCCGGGACCGCGCCGTAAGAGGTTGGCCGATCAAGGCGGGTGAGGCTTTGGTTCTTACATGGCCACATTGATTTCTAGCTGGCCAGCAACAACCCAGTGATCGGCCTCGTTACTGTCCTGGTGGGTTGAGACGGCGGCTCCAGCTACCTGTCCGAGTGCGGGGTGCGGCGCCCATTCGGGTGGACTTGGAAGGTGGCAGTAGCGCACGTTTTCGACCTTCCTAAACAATCACTCTGAAACCGGGTCACATGGCCGCGTTCCCTTGTTACTCAGCTGATGCCGGTCTCCTTTCCTGTGGGCGGCCGCCTGGCGGGACCGCCCGAGTGAAGGAGTACCCACGGATGACGACGACGGACGACCAGGTCGAGGCCCGGGATATCGCGGGCGGAGTACGCGACCTGCTGCGGGGGACGGGGTCGCGGGCGGACAGTAAATGGGTGCGCGGCCTTCGGCAGGGCCGCCAGAGCAATGTGCTGTTCGCGGTGGCGCTGCGTGCCGCCGAGCGGCGGGCACAGGGCCGGACCCTGACGGATCTGGAGAAGTCAGCTCTGGATTTGTTGTGCTCGGTCATGAGTGACGCCGAGGTTGAGGCCGCCGGCGCGGAGTACCGCCAGGCGTTGGCGGACCTGGGCGAGTTGCCGCTGCTGCCGACCGTGGTCACCTCCAAGCCACTGACCGAGGGGTTCTCGGTGCAGGACTTCAAGGCGCACGTGCCGGCGATGGTGGCGGCGATCAAGGGCCGGGCGAACTGCGCGGCCGTCGACATCGACACGTTGGCGGCCGGTGGGGCCATCGACAGCCCCGCGTTCACGGCGGCGGTGGAAGACACCGGATTCGGCTCCACCGTTCTGTGCGGCGCGCTACCGGAGGGGGACGCTATCCCGGATGCTCCCTCCTACACGGCGAAGTTGCAGTTCGAGAGTTTCACCTGCCGCAAAGAGGTCGGCGACGGCGCCAGCGGGCGGGACGAGATCTACTGGACGAGCGGTTTCCGGTCGGACAAGTCCGAGGGAGGCTCGTATCAGTCGGAGGAGTTCGGCGCGGTGGAGAAGGGTGACGCGCGCGACTTCAACAGTTCGAACAAGGTGGTCTTCAACGCCCTGGCCGGCGAGTTCGTCTTCGGGGTGGTCAGCGTCTGGGAAGCCGACCACAGCAACTCCGAGTGGTACGACAAGCTCCATGACGCGCTGAACGAGTGGCTGAACCAGCCGATCTGGGTCGACATCGTCTTGGAGTTCGGGAGCTTCGGCAAGAAGGCCGACTGGGTCCTGGCCATCGTCGACGTGGCCATCCAGCTCTTCGTGGACTTGAAGGAGGCGTTCCGCAACAAGGACGATTTGTCCTGTGAGCGGGCAATCTTCATGGACCGTCACGCCCTGGCGACCATGTATCACCGCAAGGACTCGTTCTGGGAGTTCAACGGCGACGGGCACCACACTCTGCGGGTGAAGTACGCCGGGGACAAGCCGAAGTTTCCGGTCGGGGCACTGGAGTACGTCACCGTGCGTGCCGACGTGCCCAGTGTGCCGGTGTCGCTGGGATGGAAGTCCACCGCACCGGCCGCGCTGGCCGTGTTCGAGGGCAAGCTGCACTGCTGCTACGTCCGCGACAGCGACAACGACGCCCTCATGTGGAGTGTCCGCGACAGTGACGGCTCCTGGGCCAAGCCCCAGCAGCTCCATGGCATCTACAGTAACCACCAGCCTGCGCTGACCGTCTTCCAGGGCAGGCTGTGGCTGGCCCACACCAATCTGTCCGGCAGGGCACACGTCATGCCTTACACCACCGCCGGCGGCTGGGACTACTACAACAACCATGATGTGCCGGGCTACACCAATAAGGCTCCCGCGCTGACCCCTCAGGGCGACCAACTCCGCTGCGCCTTCCGCAATGCGGACGACGGGTGGTTGTTGATGCGGCATGCGAATGACGGAAAGCACTGGTTCAGGGAAGACAACTGGTTCTGGAACATGACCGAAGCACCGTCCATGACCACGTCCGCCGACAATGCGACGACGTGGATGGTCATGCGCGGCAACGACGGCCGCAACTACCTCGGCGTGCGCCCCGCCAACGCCGCTTTCGTCTCGATCTACAACTGGGACTGGGGCAACATCGAGGCCCCCACCATCACAAGGGGCCACCAGCTGTGGGTAGCCGGCCGTGGCAGCAACGGCGACCTGCTGCTCATGACACGCCGGAGCACCAACAACACCGACTGGAGGGAGCTGCCCCCGATCCCCGTCGGTGCCATGAGAGGCGAGATCGCGATCAGCGTCCTGGACGGCGCCCTGTACGCGATGTACCGACGCCCCTGACCCTGTGCGCCGGCCCCGGCTTTCCTGCACGGACAGGAGCTGGGGTCGGTGGGTCCGGCCAAGGCTACGGTCCGTACGCGTCGGGGACTTCAATAGGGGCACGCTCTGTATCTTCTTGACTACTCAACGGGATGCGAAATGGCGCCTCCCGGAGCCCAGCGGAGGAGTCCCATGACTGACATCACCGCCCTTACCCCGGCTAAGCGGATGGGGTTCAAGCCGGGCCAGGTAGTCCTGGAAGCGGGGTGGGGCGAACACTGCGACCACATCTTGACGGCGGAAATCGAACAGGTGACGGGCCTGCAGATCCTCAACGAGGACGACAAGGACACCGCCGATGTGGTGCTGCTGTGGTTCCGCAAGGAAGACGGCGACCTCGCCGGGACGATCGTGAAAGCCCGCACGCACCTCAAGGACGGTGGTCCGATCTGGCTGCTCGTCCCCAAGGCCGGCCTTGACGGGTATGTCGAACCCTCCGCCATCGGCGACTCCGCACGGACGGCCGGCCTGTCGCAGACCTTGGCCATGAGCGCCACCGATGACTGGAGCGCGATTCGGTTGGAAGCCCCAAGGCTTCGGACCTGAGTGCCACTCTCTAGCTCGCCCGCCGGTTCGGCCAAACCAATGGCCGGACGCTCACTGCGTCGTCCGCACTGGGGGTGGATTGGGGCGCGTTGAAAGGGGCGATGCGCACGCTGTTGGCGGCCCGGCTCGTTGAACCACCGCGCGGGTCCCGACGGGTTGTGGCCGCGCTTCGCGAAGGCCAGCGCGGCGCAGCCGGCGGCCGCCCCGCCTGGACGCGGGCCGCTCTTCTGGAGTAGGCCTCGCGGGCTGTTCGGGGCGCCGCTGCTACAGGTCGAACGCCAAACGACGAAGGAACGATTCCGCCGAGGCGGAGCTGGCCACTGCCGACGCTTCTTCACTCTGAGCCCAGCGGCCCGCCTGGTCCCGATACATGACGTGCTGAACAGCCCTCTGGGACCGGGGAAATGGACAGCCCGCCGGGACAGGGGATGTGACACGACTGCGGGATCAAGCCATGAAACCGCAGATCAGAGCGATACGAGATGACACAGCCGTCGGGAACCTACAGTAGGCGGGATGACGGGACTGGCCGAGGCGTTGAACCCCCTGATGGTGCCGTCGAGGAGGTTCCCGTCCACGACCACGGCTTCGAGTGCCTGCTTGACGGCCTTGTCGAACTCTTCCATGGCCCTCACCGCCGCGGCGATGTGCGCAGTCCAGGACTCCTCCACGCTCTTCAGGTCCGGGTCGCGCCGCAGTGTCCGTTCCTGCGCCGGGTCCTGGACCCGCGTGAAGTCGAAGGTCGCGCGTCCCGCTGCCGAGACCGCCATGCCCGCGGCCACGGCGTCGTCCCGCGCCGATTCGACCTTCCGGACAAGCCGCCCCCACCGCGCGGCCTCTCGCCATCACCTCGACTGTGCCGAACGCGGCCGTAACCGCCTCAACGTCCACATCGTCGATCCCGTCGAACACCAGCGAGTCCCAGAACGCTGCATCGGTCTGCATGACCAGCACCATCACGGTCAACAACCGACCACAGCAGCGGTCAGCGGACACCTGAGGGAGCGTCACTTCCGATCGTCGGACGACAAGGCGTACGCGGTCTCACGCGAACCCGTCTCCTCGCAATCGAACAACGCGATGATATCCGCGACCGCTCCCCAAGATCTGTGCCAGAACCTCGATCTCATCTACGTAGCCATACTCGCCGTCCACCGGATCTCACGTCATCGACCGAGCTGTCCCCACGCGTCTCGGTGGCGTCACTCCCGGACTTCGCGAAGCACGGCGCCGCGACCGCGGCGTGCGCTGGGACCGGCGCGAGGATCAGCACGGTGGCGAAAGCCGCCGAACCGGCTCAAGGGCATCCGCCAGCGGGTCGGGGTCGGCCGGTCAGGTGGGCACGCGTCAGCCTCGTCTCCAGAAGTCGTGTGGGTGTCGTCCAGGTCGGAATCCACCGGCTTCCGCCATCGCGGCGGCGTCCGTGAAACCGTTGGCGAGGCCGCCGGATCGTGCGCGTCACTGCCGAAGGTGAGCGCCTCGCCTCCTTCTTGGCGCCACCATTGCACGATCTGAGGATGCAGGGGGACCTTGGTGTTCACCTCCAGAGCTTTCCCGGCGGTGGCGAGTGTGCCCGGAGCACGTTGCGGTAGTCGTCCTCGAATACGTACGGCTCGTAGGGGGCGGCGTCCGCTGGCCGGTCTCAGCCAGATACTCGCGCACGACCTCCGCGGGCGGGCGGTGCCGGTAGGCCCCCGAGACTTCGCTCAATCCGTCAGCGACCGCCACGGAGTGCACGGAGGCCAGGACACGGTCGAAATCTCCCAGGGCGAGGAGTTGCGAGGCGCGGTCGTCGTGCCGGTGCGGCTCGCTGAGTTCGATGCCGGAGCTGATGTGCAGGGTCGGGAAGCGCTCCCGGCACCGCTCAAGGCACTGCAGATAGCCGTCGAGATCGAATTCGGGAGGGGTCAACACGTTTCCGGTGAGCAGCGGTTGCCACCGGGTGGGGGATGTGTTCGCTGTCTGTACCCTGCAGCGTCCATGGGGTGAAGTCGGCGTGCTCGGTGAACGCCAGAGATGGCAGGCCCAGCTCGACCGCGCGCACGCATGTCTGCTCCATCGAGCCGGTCAGCGCATCCGAGTCGACCAGGGTCCGAAGGCCCCCGCAGACGGCTATTGCGACGTGCCGAGGTCAGCGAAATAAGTCGATGTTCTCGCATACCCAGTCGTCGTAGGTGCGCAGCGGACGGCCAGTGATGTCCTGCACGGACGGCTGCTGGTCGGCTGTCCACTGAGCGAGTTCGGCGAATCGGGTGCCGTACTCTTCAAGGGCGTACAGCGTCACGTCGATCGCACCGCCAGGCCAGCCAAGATGCTGCCAGATCGTCCGGCTCTCGTCTGGCGTCAGCTCAACGGTATCGATGTCGCGGCTGAGAGCGGCGGCGATGCTCCGTATGCGTGAACGCGTGCTCAGCGGCGGGCCCACCGCCTCGATGACCGTCCCAGCGTAGTCGTCGCTGGTCAGGGCCGCAGCCGCTACGGCGGCGAGGTCCTCCTCGTGGATGAAGGGGTAGTGGCCCTGGTTGAGGAAAGCCTCACGGACCACCCCGTCGGCGCGGACGGTGTCAGGCCAGTCTGACCCTGTCGCCGGATAGGTCCCCTCGATGACGGCGCCCATCACAGCCGACGGCCGGATGTGCGTCCAGACGATGTCCGAGTGTTCCACCGCCTTCTCGATCGCCAGCCAGAACCAGGTCTCCGGCGGATTCGCCTCCTCATATTCCGGTCCATGAGACGACAACAGGACGATCTTCCTCGCGGCGGCGTTCCGCATCAGGGTCAGGGCGTCCTGGACCGTGGACGGAAGGGCGCCGGCAAGGAAAGCGGCCTCGATACCGTCGAAGGCTCGGGCGCACTCCAGCGGCCGGGTGACGGAACCTTCGACCACTTCGACCGTGTCAGGCCAGCCGCCGCACTGGTCCGGCTCGGCGATCACCCGCACATGCCGACCCGAGGTCAGCAGTTGTCGTGCCAGGCACCGGCCGACAATCCCGCTCGGGCTGTTGCCTTCGTCCTTACGCGGGCTGACGGCGGTCAGCAGATAGACGCCTTCGGTATTCGGCACCGTCTCGTTCTGCCCGATCTCTTTCACAGCAAGACCTTTCGACGCGTGAGCGTGGATCTTGCACCTGGCTCGGGCGCGGACGGCTTCTACCGTGCCGTGTGGACGCAGAACCAAGGCTGCGGATCGAGATCGATGAGCTTACCAGGAGCAGTGACAGGCCCGCAGCAGGCCATGGCGTCGAGTTGGGAGACGCTCAGGCTGGCTGCCCGCCCTGGACATGGGCCGTCTTTCTGGCGCAGTTGTCACGGAAGCGCGGTCAGAACCAACTGCGACGCTCAGTCACAATTGTGACTGAGCGCGCTAGGGTGCGTATTCGGTTGTGATCAATGGGTGGGTCCGGGTGAGGTCCTTGATCCAGATCATCGAGGCGCGAAGATGGAGGCCTGCGAGGTA
>NZ_JBSGZP010000062.1:0-17908 GCF_053611065.1 Streptomyces sp. NPDC054840 | reverse complement strand
GTCGGAGGGTGCGAGGGAGCATCCCTCTCAGGAGTGTGCTCAGCGTCCGTCCCAGGAGTGTGCTCGGCATTCGTCTCAGGAGTGTGCCCCGCGCCCGGAGTCCGGGGGAGCCCCGGGTTGTGGATGCGGCCCCGGACCCTCCGGCAGCTTGTAGCCGGACTCCCGTTCCGCCCGGACCTCGTCCGGATGGGTCGAGGTGGTGGAGCCGAAGTTCCCGTAGCCCTGCATCTCGTGCGGCCGTAGGCCGCCCTCGGGGATCTCCACCTGGTCCCGCTCCTCGCGGACCTCGAGCACCGCCCCGCCCTCCGGGAGGTGGGGCTGGCTCTCGGTGGTGGGCGGGGGTGGCTCTTTCGCCCGCACCTTCTTGCCCAGCACGAAGCCGCCCAGCAGGAAGCCGGCGACGACGATGCCGACGACCAGGAACCAGGCGATGTCGGCGAGGGTCGCGTCCACGCTCAGGGTCGTGTCCATACCGACCATGTTCCCGCACGCAGGTCCGAAATGCTTCGCTATGCCCCGGATGCCTTGGGCTATCCGGGGTACACGCCTCGTGCGCCTCGTGCGCCTACCCGCCGGACGAGAAGGAGACCGACCATGCCCCGCGGATCTTCCCCCAAGCGCGAACGGCAGTACGAACACATCAAGGAAGGCCTGGAAGAGCGCGGCGAGCCCGAGAAGAAGGCGGAGGAGATCGCCGCCCGGACCGTGAACAAGGAGCGGGCCCGGGCGGGCGAATCCAAGACCGCCAGCCGGGAATCGATCGAGGACATCTCCTCGTCCCGGCGCGGGGGCCTGCGCTCCCACTCGGGTGCGCAGGGACCCACGTACGAGCAGCTCTACGCCGAGGCCCGGCGCCGCAACATCCACGGCCGCTCGGACATGAACAAGACGCAGCTCAAGCGGGCCCTCGGCGAGTGAGGGTCCAGACGCCCCCTGGCCCTGTCGTCGAAGTCCCCACCCCCAGCCACCGCTGAGAACCCCACCGGGCCGGCGGCGCCCTACGGCATCGGACGCCGCAGGCCTGTCGGCGCCACTTCGACGACGACAGGTTCAGGAGTTGATGGGGCCGTCGGCATCCCGCAGGGCGTCGGCGGCCTTGCGTTCCCCGAGCGTCCCCAGGATCTCGGCGCAGATCGCCAGCGCGGTCTCCGCCGGGGTACGGGCACCGAGGTCCAGGCCGATGGGGCCGTGCACCCGCGCCAGTTGGGCCCCGGTGACCCCCGCCGCGAGCAGCCCCTCCCGCCGCCGGGCCGTGGTCTTGCGGGAGCCCAGCGCCCCCACGTACGGCACCTCCTGGGCCAGCGCCACCCGCAGCGTCGGCACGTCGAACGACTCCTCATGGCTCAGCATGACCAGGCACGCGGAGTCCCGGCGCGCCTCCAGCACCTTGCCGGCCTCCTCCGGGCCGCTGACCAGCACGGCCTCCCAGCCCAGCAGCAGCGCCTGCCGCTCGATGATCTCGGCCAGCTCACCGCCGCCGCCGATGACCACGCACGGGGCCGACGGGAACGCCTCGACCAGCACCAGCCCCGACCCCGCGTACAGCGCGTCGCGCCCGGCCCGGCGGGTCGCCAGCAGCTCGCCCGCCCGCCGCCCGGCATCGTCACCCGGCGCGTCCGTGGCCCGTACGACCTCACTGGCGGCCTGGTCCGCGGCCTCGTTCAGCCGGGTCACCAACGCCACCCCGACCCCGTCGCCCAGTAGCTCCCACCACTCGGCCGGGATCGCGGCGAGCGGCTGCAGCAGCACCTCGGCCTGCCCGCCGCAGGTCAGCTTCGCGGCCACCGCCTCGGCCGCCCGTACGGACACCTCGCACACCCGCGCCGTGCCCCCGGGCGGCAGGGCCGCGACCTCGGCGGCGAGCTCGGCGTCGAAGACCCCGCGGTAGAGCGTGCCGACACACTCCCCCCGGGCGTCGATGAGTACGGCCCCGGCCGGATCCCGCGGTCCGAACCCCTGCTCGGTCACCGGCCGGGCCAGATACCCGGCCCGCCCCTCGGCCGCCCACTGCCGCGCCGTCTCCACCAGCTCACGCATCCGCGCCGCCCCTTCTCGATCGTCAGAGCCCGCCACAGGACACCTGGCCGGCGGCACCTGTGGCCTCACACCCAACGTACGCACGCACCCCACCCCTACCCACCCCCCGAATCCCACAGACCCCGCCCCACCTCCCTCGTACGGACCACCGGAAACGGCCCCGCGCCCATGCGGCGACACCGCGCCCACCGAAGGCCAGGCCGCGCCATTGCTTGCGTCTCGCCCGCCATCGCCGCGTACCGGACACGCCGTAGAACAGGCTCAACGTCAGCATCCCCAGGAGCAACGCCCCGGCCACGAGCCACAGCCGGTCGGCGTCGCGGGCCTGATGGCTCCGCCGCCCGGGGTCGTGCTGACCCAGGCGCACCTGGATGGCGAAGAAGGCCAGGCTGGTTCCCAGGGCCACCACCAGCGCGGACAGCAGCCCGCGCGGCCAGCCCGAGGGGAGGAAGGTGAGCAGGTCATCCCGGAAGAACACGGGATAGCCCCCGACCACCCCCAGGAGCAGGCCCACCGCCAGCAGCGCCCGGTACGCGGTGCGCCGCCGCCCCTCATTCCCCGGTCGGGCCAAGGCATGCCCGAGCCGGCCGAGTACGAGCAGGACGACGAGCCCGCAGACGAGCAGCATCCAGACCGGGAAGAAGAGGGCGTCCGGGCTGCGCGCAAGGACGGCCTGGATGGAGATGGGCAGGTCGCTGAGCGGGACACCGAACGCGCGGTAGTAGGCCTCGTTGTACTGGTTGCCGAAGTAGTAGAGCAGCCCGAGGACGACGGTCCCGGGCGCCGCGAAGTACGCCAACTTCTCCAGGAACGAAACCTCGGGAGGCGCCGATGGCGGCCGCCGCGCGTTCACGGGCATGCGCCCAGTCTCTCCGCCCGCTTCCGGCCCCGCACGTAATGACCGCCCGCCTGGCTGACACTCCGCGACGCCGCCCGGCCCCCCTCACTGCCAGGGGCGGGCGATGACGCCGATCGCCGAGCGCTTCGAGTGTCCGAGTTCTCAGCACAGGGTGATGAAAGAGGTTGAGGGCCGGCAGACGTGCGAAGGTCGCAGCAGGCGTACTGAGGGGCACAACGCAACGCCCGGCACATGAGGCGGGTCAAAAAGGGTGGAATGCGTGGTCCTCGAAACCGGGGAGTCGCACGCGGCTGAATATGACGTAGACCGGCCTGTAGGGCGTCTCGGTCCGGATGCTCTCCCACTGATCCAACTCGTGGGTGCAAAACCCGCGCAGGAGCGAACTCATGCCAGGTTGAGCCAGGGCGGCAGTTGACCGCAAGCCCCCGCGTGGCGCCGGACGGCCGGGGCCGCGTGGAGACGCAGACGCCCCGTCAGACCGTCGGCCTTCCGGGGCGGTGCGTGGTGTGCGGCGGGGACGCCTACTTGATGTTCAGCGCGACCGTGTCGCCTTCGGTGAGGTTGTCCAGCGGAATCGTCCTGCTGAACGTTTGGGCCTTCTTCCCCGGTGCCTTACACGTGACGTCGACTGTGAGGCTGAACTGTGAGTCCAACGGGGCGTCGAGGCTGATGGGGCCGAACGTCGCCCTGCGGTTGGTCGGGTTGTTGGTGGGAGCCGACGAATCGTCCTCATCGCTGTCCAGCGATACCCGAGTGGGCACAGAGTTGTTGGGGGCCGGGAAGGCGTTCTTGCAGGTCACCTTGCCGTTGAAGGACACCGTCCCCACTGGGGGCGCTGCCGAGGCCTGACCAGACGTCAGGAGGCCTCCGACCAGTACGGCGGTGACGATGGGAGCCATGGTCACGAGGGTGCGAGACCTGCCGGAGATGCGGAGCATGCGTGACGTGCGCGTAGACATGGGACCACCTGCTCGTTGGCGTACGAGTAGTTCTGTGGAGGCCGACCCTGACGCCGACGCGACAAGCGTGGCCCTGACGCCGACACGACAGGCGCGGCTCGGAGATCGCCAGGTTTCGCGGGGTCGTTTGTGACCGGGCCCTATTTCAACTGCCGCGCTTCGACCAGCTCATTCGGCAGCCGCCCCAGGCCCTTCACTCACCACGTTCCTACAGCGCCTCCCGGCCCGCAACCGGAACGGTCCCCCTGCGCCGCCCGGGCACTCCCAGGGAATCCGAGGAGCCGCCGGGACCTCGCGCCTTGCTGTACTGCTCCAGGGGCTGCCGCACCCCGGAGCCACACTCAGCGGCCGGTCGTACAGCCGGTGTTGTTGTGGACGAGCCTTTTCCGGTCTCTTACGTCAGGGCATGGGACCGCAAGAAGGGGCGCCGACTGGTCGCCTTCTTCGCCGTCATGTACTTCGCAGCGCTCCGCCACTCGATTTCCGCCACTCGATCTCCGCGACACGAATCCCGTCTTCGGGAAGCAGTGGACCGGCAGCGGCGAGCGCCACGACATGCGCGGCCTGAAGTCCCGTGAGGCCAAGGATGGCCGGCCGGTCCCGATGCCGCCGCCACTGGTTGCCATGCTCCGTGTTCACATAAAGGAGTTCGGCACAGTTAAGGACGGCAGGCTCTTCACGAACGACCGGCTCGGTCTCGTCGGAAGCAGCACGTACTGGCGGTCTGGAGGGACGCCCGGGAGTACGCGCTTCCTCCAGAGCTGCAGACATCCATTCTCGGTGGGAGGCCATACGGCCTGCGCCACTCCTGCATGACAACCTGGCTGAACGCCGAAGTCCCTGTGGCAGAGGTGGCCCGCAGGGTCGGGAGACCTCCATCCGGCGGGCCTTGGACGCCGGCTGGAGCGCGGACGAACTCCTCGACCGCCTCACCACCGCGAGCGAGCGCGGCACCCCCCCTGCCCCATCCACTGGCCTACACGATCAAGGACACCGCCCAGACCCACGGACAACTCAAGGTCGTCCGCTCCGCCTGCTGCATCCGCTCGGACGACACCGCCCTGATCGCCGAGGTGGCCCAGTCCCGAGCCCTGGCCAAACTCCGCCTGCGCCGGATCGCCCCCACGGTCCTGATCTCCACAGCCCCGCCGGAGGAGACGCTGTCAGCCCTCCGCACGGCCGGATACGCCCCCAGTCAGGAAGCCGAGACCGGCTCCACGCTCCTCGACCGCGCCCCCACCGACCGCGCGCCGAGCCTCCTGCCCACCCTGGACCCGTGGCCACCCCCTGAACGGCAAACCGGTCCGCGGCGTCCCGGCGAGCGCCCGCGGGCTGGCCTGCGCACTCACCTCGGCCGGCTAGGAGGCGTGGGTCCTCGATGAGGGTGGCCCGACCGCCGCACAGCGCCGTCAGGTCTTCCCGATCGGAGGTGAGCGCGGTGACGGGGCCGGGCGAGCCGAGGGGCGGTGGCGCATAGCATGGCATCGGTGTCCTACATGTGCTTTCGCACGTCGCGCCCCGTTCGCCGTCCCGGATTTCGCCGATGGGAACGGGCGGCCGTGCCGCGTCGCTAGGCTGCCGGGATGAACACCGCCACGCCACTTCTCCTTGATCTGGACTCGTTCCTCGCCCGGGCCGAAGAGCGAGGCGCTCCGCTGGACGCGCGCGCGGCCGGGGCCGTCCTCGGTCTGCTCGCGCTGGGCGAGGCACGCCGCCGGACCGGCTTGCCCGAGCCCACCGAGGAGCTGGCCGAGGAACTGCTGCACATCCTGCTCCCGCTGTACGTCAGCGCCACCGAGGAAGAGCTGCCGGGCTTCGTGGCCGCGCTGGTCGCGCTGATCGACCACACCCACGAGTCCGGCCGCCTCAACGCCAAGCGGCAGGCGAAGCTCGTGACGCGGGTGCACGAGCTGGCCGAGGGCTTCACCCAGGCGATGACGAGCCCCCGCCGCCTCACCTGGCCGCGGCTGTACGGAAACCTGCTGCGCGCCGCGGGCGTGGACGCCACCGATCCCCGGGCTGTGCGCGCCTGGCTGGAGGCGTTCGCCGCGACGCGCCCGCACGCCGAGCGGCACGCCGCGCTCGGCTTCGCCGCATCCTCCCCGAACGGACCGCTCGCCGAAGCGGCTTACGCGGAGGCGTTGTGCGCGGAACGCTCCCGGCAGGCCCGTCCCTTGCTCGCCGCACGGCTGGAGGCCGTTGCGCTGGCCGAGCAGGCGCGGCCCCGCCCCGGCGAGGGCCTGCTGGTTGCCGATGCCCCGGCAGGCGAGCCGGACGACGAGAGGGACGACTGGTACGAGGCGCAGGCGGCGGTGCTCACGGATCGCTGGACGGCAGCCGGGCTCGACGCCCTGCTGCGCGGACCCTTCGCGCACCTGGCGCCGAGCGGTGGCAGCACTCCCACTCCTCTCCTCGCCCTCGTCGAGGCCATGGCCGGCCAGCACCTGGAGATGTTTGGCGACGCCTTCGCGCCGCTGCCCCCGGCCCCGTTGCCGGCCTCCCCGGAGGAACAGGCCGCGCTGCTGCGTTCCGCCCCGTTGCCCCAGCTCCTGGCGCAAGCCGCCGCCGATCCGCAGGGCGCGGACGAGCGAACGCGCGAACTGGCGCTGGCGAGCGGCTTCCTGGTGCGGGGGCAGGGCGGCACGCCGAGCGCGGGGCCATCGGCCGAGGCCTGGCGTGAGGGTGGCCCCGCCGAGCTGACCGGACTGGCCCTGAACCTGCTCGGTGCCCTACTGGCGCAGTTGGCCGAGGAGGAGGAGACGGCCGAGGAGTACGACGGTGAGCACCTGATCACCCTCTACCTCCTGTGCGAGCAAGCGGGGATGGCGCAGTCCGTGGCTCGCGTGGCCGCCCTGAACGCCATGTGGTTCGTGCCGCCGGGCCATGAAAGCGACCCCGACACGTCCGTCCCGGCCACCGGAGACTACGAACTGCCCGACCCCCAGGCTCTGTCCGCGGTCCTGGGACTCCCGGCACTCACCGCGTCCGACCGTACGGATCTGATCCCGTCCGCTGCCCGCCTCGTGCGCCTGATGGACCGCCTGGCCGCTCTGGGTGTCACCGAACGGACCGGAGACGCACTCAGCCTCACCCCACTCGGCTCCGCCCTGCTCCGCGACGCCCTCCTCCTGGGCCTTGGAGGAGAAGCCGCCGATGTCTTCCCCACGCGGGAGCAGATGCTCGCCTGCGACGCGGAACGGCTCGTCGCGGCGGCCCAGTGGTGGCCGAAGCGGGCCGCCCGGCAGGCCGTCGGGGACTGGCTGGCCGCGCAGTGCACCGACGGATGGACTCCTCTGTGCGCTGCGATCTCCGCCGCCCGCCCTGCGGAGGAGCCCGCCAGGCGGCGAGCGCTGCTCGCCACTCTCGACGCGACGGCCGTACCCGACGAGGCCCTGTACGCACTGCTGACCGACCCGGTCCTGGGCGGCTGGGCCGAACACACCCTGCACGCACGCGGCCAGGCGCCCGACCCCTCAGCCGTTCCGCTGTCGGCCCGCGCGGTGTACCTGGTCGACGCGCTCGAAGCCGTACGGATCGACGCATCCCTCGACCACCGCATGACGGCGGCGCCGAACGAGGAGGAGCCCGAACTGTTCGCCGAGGTCCACGCCGCCTTCGACAAGGCTGCGGCAGCCTGGCCCGGCGGCGGCCCGGCCCTGGTCACCGCCCTGACGGCGGCGGACCCGTACACATCGGCCTTCCTGGCGCAGCAGCTCTCACACCACCCCGACCGCGCCACCGCCGAACAGGCCCGTCGAGCCTGGCGAGCCTTCCAGACCAGCGATACGACCCGCTCCCCGGGCAGGAAGAAGCCCGCCAAGCGCGCGGGCGGAAAACGCAAGCGGCGCTGACCGACGTGAACGCCGGGCCCGGGCCGCGCGGGGCCGGGGCCCGCGCCCGCGACGTGGCCGCCCGGCTCCTGTCCCCGGACCGCCCGGTCAGTCCACCTGCGTGACGAACGCCTGCCAGGCGCTGGCCCCGAACCCGATCACAGGCCCGGCGGGCCGCTTGCTGTCGCGGACGGGGACGATGCCGGGGATGTTGTCGGCGACCTCGACGCAGTCGCCTTGGCCGCCGCTGTGATGTCGGAGAGCTTGCGGCCGTCGTCGGGCGTCGTGAACGTGCCGCGTCGAACAGGTGGCTGTGCGCGGCCTTGTTCCGGTCGCGGCGCAGCCGGTCGAAGTCGTCACGGTCTCGGGGACGAGTACCCCGGCACGCGTCAGCGCGGTCAGCCGGTCGACCTGCCGGTCGCCCTCGATCCGCATACCGATGCGGGTGAGCAGCTCCTCGGCGCGGACCTCACCGAACTGGCCGGCCTGGACCAGGGACGAGTTCGGGTGCGTGAATACCGTGGCTTCCGCCGAAGCGCCGTAAAGGGAGAGCAGCGGCTGGCGTTGGTACAGGACCCCGAAGTTCGGTGATCCCTTCGCGAAGTCGCGGAGCCTGTCGTCCATGGTGTCGGTCCCCCCCCCGAATGCTGGTCTGCGGGTATCCATGGTGCGAAACACAAGAAGACCCTCCGAACAGTAATGACACTGTTTGGAGGGTCTCTTTGGCACTTCCTGCGAAGTGCCCCCGGCAGGATTCGAACCTGCGCACACGGCTCCGGAGGCCGTTGCTCTATCCCCTGAGCTACGGGGGCGCGTCGTTGGTGTTGCGGCGACGGGTTGAACACTACCAGCTTCCGTGGGGTGATCAGGAACGGGTTTGCGGGGGCGGAGGGAGGGGTTCGCCCGCAGGGGGTGGAAGTGGCGAAAACCCGGACGCGGGGGCCCGGGCGGACCTACTCTCGAGTTGTGCCAGGCGTCTCAGGCCGGGTGCTTGTTGTCGACGACAACAAGGTCATCCGGCAGCTGATCAAGGTCAATCTCGAGCTGGAGGGCTTCGAGGTCGTGACCGCGAACGATGGTGCCGAGTGTCTGGACGTCGTGCATCGGGTGTGCCCCGACGTGATCACCCTTGATGTGGTCATGCCCCGGCTGGACGGGTTCGGGGCGGCCGCGCAATTGCGGGCCGATCCGCGGACCAGGGACGTGCCCGTCGCCATCGTCAGCGCCTGTACGCAGCACGAGGTGGAGGCCGGGATCGCGGCCGGGGTGGATGCCTTCCTCGCGAAGCCGTTCGAGCCCACCGAGCTGGTACGGGTCGTGCGCCGGCTGATCGAGCGCAAGGACCTGCGCGACGGAAGGAAAGGGGCGCCCGCCGGGAGGGGGAGGGGGATTCCCCTCCAGTAGTGCGCCCCCCTCCCATCGGTTCCGGTTGTCCGGGCTCTGTTCACATGGCGAAACCCTTCGACTGATGACCGTGCGTCTCCCCTAGGCTGGGTCCCGTGACCCCCGCCGACCTCTCCCGTTGCGTCGTAAGCGCCGTGCGTTGCGCCGTCGAGGACGGTGAGCTGGGTGGGGTCGTGCCCGCGCGGGTGGTCGTCGAGCGGACCAGGCCCGGTGGGGTCGGGGAGTACGCCACTCCCGTCGCCTTGCAGATCGCGAAGGGTGCCGGCCGGCGGCCGGCCGAGGTTGCCGAGGTGCTGGCCCGCCGGTTGGGCGGGGTGGCCGGGATCGAGCGTGTCGAGGTCACCGGGGCCGGGTTCCTCAATTTTTCGCTGCGTTCCGCTTCCCCCGCCCAGCTCGTGCGTGACGTGCGCCGAGCCGTGGTGATCGAGGTCCCGGACGGGCCGTCCCGCGAGCCGCGCGAGCGGCTCGTACGGGCCGCCGTCGCGCGGATCGAGGCCCTGCAGGGCGTCCCGCCCGGTCCGGACCCCGTCGTCGCGCCCATCGCCCGCCGCGACGGGGACGTGCTCGCGCGGTACGGGGCCGACGCCGTCGCCTGGGCCGTGCTCACCACCCCCGCGCGCGAGACTCCCGAGTTCTCCGACGCGCTGCTCGTACAGGGCGAGGGCAACGCGCTCTTCCGGGTGCGGTACGCCCATGCCCGCGCCCGTGCCCTCGTCCGCAATGCCGCTCAGCTGGGCCTGAGCCCCGAAGCCGGTGACGACGTCGACGCGCCCCGGCTGCTGCGCGCTCTGGCCGATCACCCCCTCGTCCTCGAAGCCGCCGCGCACCACCGCGCGCCCGAGCGGCTCGCCCGGCACCTCGTCGAGCTGGCCGACGCGCTGCTCGACTTCCAGTACCGGGTCCTGCCCAAGGGCGACGAGAAACCCTCGGCCGCCCACCGTGCCCGGCTGGCTCTTGCCGAAGCCGCCGGGACGGTGCTGGCCGGCGGCCTGGCCCTGCTCGGCATAGACGCACCGACACGCCTGTGACCCGCGAAGAGAGATACCGATGAGCCGTTCCGCGCACCCCGCCGGGCCCCGCCACGCCGACGTCCTGCCCGAGGGGCACTACTCCCCGCCGCCCGCCGACCTGAACGCGCTGGACGAGAAGGTCTGGGCCCGGACCGTGGAGCGTACGGCTGACGGGGTCGTCGCCGTGGGCGGCATCGAAGTCACCCGGCTCGCCGAGGAGTTCGGCACCCCCGCCTACTTCCTCGACGAGGAGGACTTCCGGGCGCGCTGCCGGGCCTGGGCGCACGCCTTCGGTCCCGACGCCGACGTCTTCTACGCCGGCAAGGCGTTCCTCTCCAAGGCCGTCGTGAAGTGGCTGAAGGAAGAAGGGCTGAATGTCGACGTGTGTTCCGGTGGGGAACTGAGCACCGCCCTCGCCGCCGGGATGCCCGCCGCGCGGATCGCCTTCCACGGCAACAACAAGTCCGAGAGCGAGATCCGCCGGGCCGTCGGGGCCGGGGTCGGGCGCATCGTGCTCGACTCCTTCCAGGAGATCGCCCGCGTCGCCCACATCGCCCGTGAGCTGGGCGTACGCCAGCCCGTCCAGATCCGCGTGACGGTCGGCGTCGAGGCGCACACCCACGAGTTCATCGCCACCGCGCACGAGGACCAGAAGTTCGGCATCGCGGTGGCCGACGGGTCCGCCGCCGAGGCCGTGCGCCGGGCGCTGGGGCACGACTCGCTGGAGCTGCTCGGCGTCCACTCCCACATCGGTTCGCAGATCTTCGACATGGCCGGTTTCGAGGTCTCCGCCAAGCGCGTCGTGCGGCTGCTGGCCGCCGTACGGGACGAGCACGGCGTGGAGCTGCCCGAGATCGACCTCGGCGGTGGCCTCGGTATCGCGTACACCTCGAACGACGACCCGCGCGAGCCCCACGAGATCGCCAAGGCGCTGCACGAGATCGTGGCCCGGGAGTGCGAGAGCGCCGGGCTGCGCGCCCCCCGCATCTCCGTGGAGCCCGGCCGCGCGATCGTCGGCCCTACCGCGTTCACGCTGTACGAGGTGGGGACGATCAAGCCGCTGGAGGGTCTGCGGACCTACGTGAGCGTCGACGGCGGGATGTCCGACAACATCCGCACCGCCCTGTACGACGCCGAGTACTCCATCTCGCTCGTCTCCCGCACCTCCACCGCCGAGCCCATGCTCGTACGCGTCGTCGGCAAGCACTGCGAGAGCGGCGACATCGTCGTCAAGGACGCGTTCCTGCCCGCCGACCTCGCTCCCGGCGACCTCCTGGCCGTGCCGGCGACCGGCGCGTACTGCCGCTCCATGGCCAGCAACTACAACCACGCGCTGCGCCCGCCCGTCGTCGCCGTGCGTGACGGACAGGCCCGAGTGATCGTCCGCCGCGAGACGGAGGAAGATCTCCTGCGTCTCGACCTCGGATGATGAAATAGGTGTCTCACTCAATGGACCGAGGATGGAAACTGCTGTCCATTGAGTGAGACTGGTTCCACCCGGCGGGCAAACCGCCCGCAGGGTACCGATGGAAGATCGAAAGGCGTAGGTCGAATGATGCGTACGCGTCCGCTGAAGGTGGCGCTGCTGGGCTGTGGAGTGGTCGGCTCAGAAGTGGCTCGCATCATGACGACGCACGCCGACGACCTCACGCAGAGGATCGGCGCGCCCGTCGAGCTCGCCGGCGTGGCCGTGCGCCGCCCTTCCAAGGTCCGTGAGGGCATCGATCCCGCGCTCGTCACCACCGATGCGACCGCCCTCCTCAAACGCGGTGACATCGACATCGCCATCGAGGTCATCGGCGGCATCGAGCCTGCCCGCACCCTCATCACCACCGCCTTCGAGCACGGCATCTCCGTGGTCTCCGCGAACAAGGCGCTGCTCGCCCAGGACGGCGCCGCGCTGCACGCCGCGGCCGAGCAGCACGGTCTGGACCTCTACTACGAGGCCGCCGTCGCCGGCGCCATCCCGCTGGTCCGCCCGATGCGCGAGTCGCTAGCCGGCGACAAGATCAACCGCGTGATGGGCATCGTCAACGGCACGACGAACTTCATCCTCGACAAGATGGACTCCACGGGCGCCGGGTACCAGGAGGCGCTCGACGAGGCCACCGCCCTCGGGTACGCCGAGGCCGACCCGACCGCCGACGTCGAGGGCTACGACGCCGCCGCCAAGGCCGCGATCCTGGCCGGCATCGCCTTCCACACCCGCGTCCGCCTGGACGACGTGTACCGCGAGGGCATGACCGAGGTCAGCGCGTCGGACTTCGCCTCCGCCAAGCGGATGGGCTGCACCATCAAGCTCCTCGCCATTCTGGAGCGCGCCGCCGACGGCCAGTCCGTCACCGCCCGCGTCCACCCGGCGATGATCCCGCTCAGCCACCCGCTCGCCTCCGTACGCGAGGCGTACAACGCCGTCTTCGTCGAGGCGGAGGCCGCCGGGCGGCTCATGTTCTACGGGCCCGGCGCGGGCGGTGCGCCCACCGCGTCCGCCGTCCTCGGCGACCTCGTCGCCGTCGCCCGCAACAAGCTCGCCGAGGCAACGGGGCCCGGCGAGTCGGCGTACACCCAGCTGCCGGTCAGCCCCATGGGGGACGTCGTCACCCGCTACCACATCAGCCTCGATGTGGCGGACAAGCCGGGCGTCCTCGCCCAGGTGGCGACCACCTTCGCGGAGCACGGCGTGTCGATCGACACGGTGCGGCAGCAGGGCAAGGACGGCGAGGCCTCCCTCGTCGTCGTCACTCACCGCGCACCCGACGCCGCCCTCTCCGGGACCGTCGAGGCGCTGCGGAAGCTGGACACCGTCCGCGGTGTCGCCAGCATCATGCGTGTTGAAGGGGAGTAAGGACCCATGAGCAGCAATCGCACCCACCAGTGGCGCGGCATCATCGAGGAGTACCGGGACCGCCTGCCGGTGACGGACACCACTCCCGTGGTCACGCTCCGCGAGGGTGGCACTCCTCTCGTCCCCGCTCAGGTGCTCTCCGAGCGCACCGGCTGCGAGGTGCACCTCAAGGTCGAAGGCGCGAACCCGACCGGGTCCTTCAAGGACCGCGGTATGACGATGGCCATCACCAGGGCCAAGGAGGAAGGCGCGAAGGCGGTCATCTGCGCCTCCACCGGCAACACGTCGGCCTCCGCCGCCGCGTACGCGGTGCGCGCCGGGATGGTGTGCGCGGTGCTCGTGCCCCGCGGCAAGATCGCGCTCGGCAAGATGGGCCAGGCGCTGGTGCACGGCGCCAAGATCCTGCAGGTGGACGGCAATTTCGACGACTGCCTGAACCTGGCCCGCGCGCTCTCCGACAACTACCCGGTCGCGCTGGTCAATTCGGTCAACCCGGTGCGTATCGAGGGCCAGAAGACGGCCGCGTTCGAGATCGTCGACGCGCTCGGTGACGCGCCCGACATCCACGTGCTGCCCGTCGGCAACGCGGGCAACATCACCGCGTACTGGAAGGGCTTCAAGGAGTACAAGGCCGACGGCCTGTCCACCCGTACGCCCCGCGTGTGGGGTTTCCAGGCCTCCGGTTCCGCGCCCATCGTGCGTGGCGAGGTCGTCAAGGAGCCGCACACCATCGCCACCGCGATCCGGATCGGCAACCCGGCCTCCTGGGAACACGCGCTGGCCGCGCGGGACGAGTCGGGCGGCTTCATCGACGAGGTGACGGACCGCCAGATCCTGGCGGCGTACCGGCTGTTGGCCGCGCAGGAGGGCGTCTTCGTCGAGCCCGCGTCGGCCGCCTCGGTGGCCGGTCTGCTCAAGGCCGTCGAGCTGGGCCTGGTCGACCCCGGTCAGAAGATCGTGTGCACCGTCACCGGCAACGGCCTGAAGGACCCCGACTGGGCGATCGCCGGCGCTCCGCAGCCCGTCACCGTTCCGGTGGACGCCGAGGCCGCCGCCGTGCGTCTCGGCCTCGTCTGACGGCGCCACAGCGGCAGCGCCGTACCGCGCGGCACAGCAGCACCGTGTGAGCCGGGTCCCGGAGGGCTCGTGAGGGCCCGCAGAGGCCTTCCCGAGATCCTTCGGAACCCGGCAACTCACCCCGTACGGCAACAAAAATGCGGCAGAAGTCGGTCGAACTCGGTCGAAGTCCGCGACACGCATCGTGCGCCTCCTGTGCGCCCTATGTCGCGGGAGAACCTTCCTTCGATACGCTGTACCCACATCCGCCACCGCGCATATGACTGCGGTGCTGCCCCGAGAGCCTTCGGGTGTCGTACGTTCTCCAGTACATTCGCAGCGAGCCAGCGAAGAGCGAAGATCTCGCACAGTCACAAGGAGTGTCATCGGACGATGGCCGGTCCAGCGTTCCGCGCCGCCGCCGTACGGGTGCGCGTCCCCGCCAGCAGTGCCAACCTCGGCCCCGGCTTCGACGCCCTGGGCCTGGCCCTGGGGCTCTACGACGACGTAGTCGTCCGGGTGGCCGACTCCGGTCTGAACATCGACATCGCCGGTGAGGGCGCCGACACCCTCCCGCGGGACGAGAGCCACCTGCTCGTACGCTCCATGCGCACCGCCTTCGACCTGCTGGGCGGTCAGCCGCGCGGCTTGGAGGTCGTCTGCGCCAACCGCATCCCGCACGGCCGCGGCCTCGGTTCCTCCTCCGCCGCCATCTGCGCCGGCATCGTCGCCGCCCGCGCCGTGACCATAGGCGGCGAGGCCAAGCTCGACGACGCGGCGCTGCTCGAACTCGCCACCGAGATCGAGGGCCACCCCGACAACGTCGCCGCCTGTCTGCTCGGCGGATTCACCCTCGCCTGGATGGACGGCGGCAGCGCCAAGGCGATCCGGATGGAGCCCGCCGAATCCGTCGTTCCGGTGGTCTTCGTACCCTCCAGGCCGGTCCTCACCGAGACGGCGCGCGGCCTGCTGCCGCGCACCGTCCCGCACGTGGACGCGGCCGTCAACGCGGGCCGCGCGGGCCTGCTCGTGGAAGCCCTGACCAGGCGTCCCGAGCTCCTCCTGCCGGCCACCGAAGACCGGCTCCACCAGGAGTACCGGTCCCCGGCGATGCCCGAGAGCGTGGCACTCGTCAACAGGCTGCGGGCGGACGGGATCCCCGCGGTCATCTCCGGTGCGGGCCCCACGGTCCTCGCGCTGGTCGACAACGGTGCGGCCGACAAGGTCGCGCGGCTCGCGGGCGAGGGGTGGGCGGCCAACCGGCTCGCACTCGACGCCGCGGGCGCGAGCGTACTTCCGCTGGGCACCCAGGGCGGCTAGACCCGCTTTCCCGGAGTGCACAGCCGGTCAGGGGCGGGCGGCCAGGGCAGGCCGCCCGCGCGGAAGGGCGCGATTGCCGGTGATTGAGAGGGGGAATACCTATTGGATCCGGTAGTGTTAGTCTCAAGTGCGCATCGGAAGCCGCCATGGCTCGGTGCTCAGTGTCCCCATTCGGGACCACATTTCTTCCGGGAGCCTCCCCGACTGCTTTGATCACTTCCAGCAGTTTCGAGCACGCTCCGGAATCGGCGTGACATTCCCACGCTTCCAGCTCGGGGGCTTCTCGCCGGAACCAGCCATGCACGTTTCTTCCGCCGTATTTCTACCGGCGGACCACCGCCCCGGCACGGTCCACACCTAGGACCGTTGTCGGACAGCACAACCGGTCGCCGAGCCAGACAGGCCGACGTCCGCTCCAGGGAAGGACCCTTCGTGAGCGACACCACCGATCTGATGGGCGCTGCCGACACCTCTGTCGACACCAGTGCCCCCGCCGCGGGCGCCGCACCCAAGCGTCGACGCACCGGCACCGGCCTTGACGGCATGGTCCTGGCCGAGCTGCAGCAGGTCGCGTCGGGCCTCGGGATCAGGGGCACCGCGCGGATGCGCAAGAGCCAGCTGATCGAGGTCATCAAGGAGGCGCAGGCGGGCAGCGGTGCTCCCAAGGCCGCCGCCTCCACTGCCGCAGACACCGCCGAGACCAAGCCGAAGCGCCGCGCCACCAGCAAGGCCCGCACCGGTGAGGCCGCCGCCGAGGCGCCCGCCGAGAAGCCCGCCGCGCAGGCGCAGATCGAGATCCCGGGCCAGCCGGCAGGGGGCCCCTCCCGCGCGAGCGCAGCCGAGACCGGGGGAGACGACGCCCCGGTCGGTGAGCGCCGCCGCCGTCGGGCCACGGCCCCCTCCGGCAGCCCGGAGGCCTCGGCCCCCGTCGCCGTACAGGTCGAGCAGAAGACCGAGACCGTGCCCGCGGCCACCGCCCCGTCCGAGGCCAAGGCCGAGGCCGCCACCGCGGTCTCCGGCGGCCAGGCGCAGGGTCAGGACGGCGAGGGCCGCGGCCGTCGCGACCGCCGTGACCGCGGTGACCGTGCCGACCGCACCGACCGTCAGCGCGACCGCCGTGACCGCGGCGCCAAGGCCGACGACCAGGGCCAGGGCGGCCAGGGTCAGGGCCAGGGCGCGCAGGGTGGCCAGGGCGGCGGTCGTCAGGACCGTGCCGACCGTGCCGACCGCGCCGACCGCCAGCAGCAGGGCGGCCGCGGCCAGGGCCAGGGCCAGGGTCAGCAGGGACGTCAGGACCGCCAGGACAACGGTCCCCAGGACGACTTCGACGGTGAGGACGGCCGTCGTGGCCGTCGCGGCCGCTACCGCGACCGCCGTGGCCGCCGTGGCCGCGACGAGTTCGCGCCGAGCGAGCCGCAGGTCGCCGACGACGACGTGCTGATCCCCGTCGCGGGCATCCTCGACATCCTCGACAACTACGCGTTCATCCGGACGTCGGGCTACCTGCCCGGCCCCAACGACGTGTACGTCTCCCTCGCCCAGGTCCGCAAGGCCGGCCTGCGCAAGGGTGACCACACCACCGGTGCCGTGCGCCAGCCCAAGGACGGCGAGCGCCGCGAGAAGTTCAACGCCCTCGTGCGTCTGGACTCGGTGAACGGCATGGCGCCCGAATCCGGCCGTGGCCGCCCGGAGTTCCAGAAGCTGACCCCCCTGTACCCGCAGGACCGGCTGCGCCTGGAGACCGACCCGGGCGTGCTGACCACCCGCATCATCGACCTCGTGTCGCCGATCGGTAAGGGCCAGCGAGGCCTGATCGTGGCCCCGCCGAAGACCGGTAAGACCATGATCATGCAGGCGATCGCCAACGCGATCACCACCAACAACCCCGAGTGCCACCTGATGGTCGTCCTGGTCGACGAGCGTCCGGAAGAGGTCACCGACATGCAGCGGTCGGTCAAGGGCGAGGTCATCTCCTCGACCTTCGACCGCCCGGCCGAGGACCACACCACCGTCGCCGAGCTGGCCATCGAGCGCGCCAAGCGTCTCGTCGAGCTGGGTCACGACGTGGTCGTCCTGCTCGACTCCATCACCCGTCTGGGCCGCGCGTACAACCTCGCGGCGCCCGCCTCCGGCCGCATCCTGTCCGGTGGTGTCGACTCGACCGCGCTGTACCCGCCGAAGCGCTTCTTCGGTGCCGCGCGCAACATCGAGGACGGCGGCTCGCTGACCATCCTGGCCACCGCGCTCGTCGACACCGGCTCGCGCATGGACGAGGTGATCTTCGAGGAGTTCAAGGGCACCGGCAACATGGAGCTCAAGCTCGACCGGAAGCTCGCCGACAAGCGCATCTTCCCGGCCGTCGACGTCGACCCGTCGGGCACCCGCAAGGAGGAGATCCTCCTCAACGCGGAGGAGCTCGCCATCGTCTGGAAGCTGCGCCGGGTGCTTCACGCGCTCGACTCGCAGCAGGCGATCGAGCTGCTGCTCGACAAGATGAAGCAGACGAAGTCGAACGCCGAGTTCCTGATGCAGATCGCGAAGACGACCCCGTCGGGCAAGAACGACGACTGACGTCCGGCTCGCGCATC
>NZ_JBSGZP010000061.1:0-17928 GCF_053611065.1 Streptomyces sp. NPDC054840 | reverse complement strand
GCGAAGTGCTGCCAGGTGGGAGGTTCGGGTCCGGGCTCAGGGCGTTGAGGTGAGCCAGGCGTCGATGCGGGTCAGGTTGATGGCCGCGCCGGTCAGCTGGTGCTGGAGGCTGGTCTTGGCCAGGCCGCGATAGCGGGATCTGCGCAGGCCGAAGGCGAGGACGGCTTGGGAGATGGTTCCCTCGATTCCGGCGCGGACCTGGTAGCGCTTCTTCCACTCGTCTGTCTGCTGGAGAGCTCTGGCCCGGCGGGCCGCTTCGTACTCGTCCCGGTGACGCAGGCTGATCTCCCGCCGCTCGGCCTTCGGCGAGCTCACGCAGGACCGCAGGGCGGGACAAGGACGACAGTCGGCCGGGGAGAACCGGACCCGGATGACGGGCAGTCCCTGCTGCGACTGCCCGTCGCGCCACTGGGTGCTGGTGATCCCGTTGGGGCATGTGACCTGCTTGTTCTCCCAGTCGATGGTGAAGGCGTCCTGCCATAGACGCCGGATGCCTGGGGGGTGGTGTTCCCGGGCAGCGGGCCGTGGAGGTCGACGCCGTGATCTCGGCGGGCGGCGGCCAGGGCGCCGGCATTGACGTATCCGGCGTCCACCCAGTGCTCGGCTGGCAGCCGTCCCGTTTGAGCGAGGTGGGCGTGGACGACTGCGGCCATCCGGTCGTCGGGCACCGGGGCCGCGGTGGTGATCACCTGCGTGAGCAGGTTCGGGGCGTCCGGTTCGCAGGTTTCGGTGAAGTGGACCTTGTATCCGTTCCAGACGATGTCGCGTTTGACGCTGCCCCGCGCCTGCGGGTCATACGGGGCGACCACCCGCATCGCCCCGGGCGGGATGTCTTTTGGGCCCCGGCAGCCGCACCACCCCCTCGACCACCTCGAAGTGCTGCACCCATACCCGGCGCAGGATCTCCACGACCTCCAGCGACCGGACTTCCGGCGGCGCCTGGTCCGACCACACGGCCTGGAGCAGGAGCATGCCGTCCGCGGCGATCCGCTCGCCGACCTCGGCTCGCTTGGCGCGGCTCTTGGGGAAACGGGACTCCTGCAACGGCGTTCCGTAGTGCTCGAACCACTCGGGAGCGGCGATGCCGGCCAGCCAGGCCGGGGCAGCGGCCGCCACCGCGTTCAGGGCCGACCTCAGCGTCTCGCCGACCAGCTCCAGCCAGCTCAGCTCGCGAGCCGCCGACTGCACATGCGTGGAGTCTGTCCGGGCCCGCCCGCCGCTCTTGAGCAGCCCGCGGTCCTGGGCCGCCGTCAGGATCCCGTCCAGCAGGCCCCGGCCCGCGTCGCAGGCCACCAGCCGATCCCGGAACTCCGACAGCACCGAGTAGTCGAAACCCGGGTCTTCCAGTTCGAGGCCGAGGGCGTACTTCCAGTCGATCCGGGCCCGGACCGCCTCCGCCGCCTGCCGGTCGGTCAGCCCTTCCACGAACTGGAGGACCACCACCAGCGCCAGCCGGCCAGGCGACCACGCAGGCTTCCCCCTGCGCGGGAACACCGAGGCAAAGCCCTCGTCCCGGAACAGCACGCCGAGCTCGTCCCGGACCCGGATTGCCAGACTTCCCTTGGGAAACGCCCTGCGGGCGACCCGGACCGTCCCGGCCGGAACCTGCCCCGGCTTCTCCACACGCAACGACACGGACGCCCTCCCCAAACACAACGTCGGCCTTCACGACCACAACCAGGTCGTGAAGACCGACGTCACGCACAGGGCCCGGATTCGCCAACAGCGTCAGCAAGCACGCCGGCCGGGCCCTCCCGCGTATCCACGGGGTCCCTCTGTGCTGCGGTGTGTCGGTGACCCGACGCTCCGAGCCGTGGCGGGCGTCCCGTGCCCGGTGTGGCTTCCATCCTTCTCGTTGCTGTTCGAGGCTGATTACCTCACCGTCGAACACGCGGAAATCTATGACGGTCGGAGTAGACATTGGCCGGGGGCGTGGTTATGGTTTCTCTCGTAGCCCAGAGAGACAGCAGGGCTCGGCAGAGACGAACTGCCGGGCAGCAGTACCCGCGGTTCAGGTAGTAGCAGTTCAGCAGCGCGGTGCGGTGGTGGAGTGTCGAAGCCATGGTTGTGACAGGACGGCGACGGGACTGACGACCGGACCGGGTGGCCCGCAGTGATCAGGGGCCGCCGCAGCAGGACCGCGGTTGACGCAGTGGCAGTACCTGTAAGTGCAGTACCGGCAGTACCAGCAGTGAAGTCAATGAGCAGCACCTCGGTGAAGGCGTCGGCTGCGGGCGCGCGCACCGGGAGGTTCGGCAGTGGGGTTCCAAGCCAGAGCAGACGCAGGATGGGCGACGGGGCTGGCTGCCGAAGAGTGGCGCTGGGTCAGGCCACCAGCAGTGCGCAGTAAAGCAGTACCAGCAGTACCAGCAGTAAGCGATTGATCACAGAGGGAAGAACGGAGGAGCCGAGCGCCATCAGGATCGCCCGGGCGGAAGTCCGAGCCCGGGTACCGCAGGACATCGATAGTGAGGTGGTCTCCGGTCAAGCAACCGCGATCCCCGCATTTCCGGCAGCATCTCGGCCGGATCGGCGGAAACACAGGGTCGGCGCAGTATCAGGGCCGACAGATGGTGTAGTAGTTCCTTCGGGGCCCTGGTGCCGTACGGCACCAGGGCCCCTCCACGCGTTCCATGAGAGAGGTTCAATGACAGCAGACGACTCGTTCGGCCGTCTCGACGACGACGACTACCCCGCCTACACCATGGGCCGGGCCGCCGAGATGCTCGGCACCACCCAGGGCTTCCTCCGCGCCATCGGCGAAGCCCGCCTGATCACCCCGCTGCGCTCCGAGGGCGGCCACCGCCGCTACTCCCGCTACCAGCTGCGCATCGCCGCCCGCGCCCGGGAGCTCGTCGACCAGGGCACCCCGATCGAGGCCGCCTGCCGCATCATCATCCTCGAAGACCAGCTCGAGGAAGCCCAGCGCATCAACGCCGAATACCGCCGCGCCGCCGAATCAGCCGCGCCGCCCGCCTCGGCCTGAGGTGAGGGTGCCCGCCGGCACGGGCGGGTCGCGCGCCCCGAGGGCGCGCAGTGGTGCCGCAGGACGAAGCCATCACCTCCGACACCCGGAGCCCAGAGCCCACGGCACGTGCACGTCTCGTCCAAGCCGACGGGTGGTGACGCACGCGGCTGGTGCACCCGGGGTGGCGGCGTTACGAGGTGCTCGATCTGCGGTTGCCGCGGGTGGTCGGCCGAGAGCTGGGCGGGACCGGCTGCGGCCCGTCTGTCGCGGCGGGGCGTCAGTCCTGTGCGGCGCCCTCGGCTGCGGCTGCCTTCTCGCGCATCTTGCGCACGAGCTCCGCCTTCTGGTCGGCGGCATTCTTGCGGTCGAGGTTGCGGTGCGGACCGTTGTTCTGCCGCTCGGCGCGGGACAGCTTCTTGCGCTGGCCGCCGCCCTGGCCCACGGGGTTGTTGATGTTCTTGCTGTCGGTCACGGGTTCTCCCGGTGCTGATGTGAAGTGATCTACGGATTCGTCGGTGGGGGACAGGCGCGGCGGCGTGGAAGGACGTCAGCAGGGGCCCGTCACGCTCTCACTCGTGAATCGGCGTATGGAAGAACATGACAAAGACGTTACCCGCTCCCCTCGGCCCCGCCCGCCACGTCTTTCGCCGGGACGGCTGGAGGCGCCACCGCTCCGGACGCCTACGCCCGGCACTGCGCGATGGATGATCTGCTGCCGGTCGGTGCCGGAGGGCATGGTGCGGATCATGTGAGGCGGCGGCGGCCGGGGCGAGATCTGCGGGGCAGTCGGTACCGTGCGGCTCTCGGGCGAACGACGACAGGGGCAGCGTGGACAGGAAACCACCGCATGAAGACTTCCGGGTCGGCGACGTGCTCCGCGTGAGCTGCCCGCCGGCGCGGGCCCGAGTGGCCGACGTGTCCCGGTTCGATGTCTCGGTCGAGTGGCCATGGGCCGAGATCGATCCGCAGTCTCAGTACAGCTGGAACGGCCGGAGGGCCTTCGCGACGTCGCCCGACTCCCCGGACTGGACCATGAGCCTGTTCAGGACCGACCCGGAGCCATGGCACCTGCACGCCGGTGACACCTGCCGGGTAGGCATACCCGAGACGCTGGTGCGAATCATCGATATCGGCCGCTACGACACTCCACAGGATGTGGGCTGGCTTCCCCGCCCTCACACGATGCTGGTGGTCGTGCCCGCCGACCACCCCGCCGAGGCGCTTTCCGAGTTCGACGGGGACACGATCGACCTCGACTCAGCGGCGCCGGTGACGATCGAGCTGGTGTCCCGGGCGTGACCCGGACGTACGGCGGCGCCCGGCTGACACCTCACCGGTTGCCGGTCGTGGCGGCCGTCGTGAAGATCCGGTCCAGGTGGTGACGGAGCACCGCGGTGGCCGATTCCGCACTCCGCTGGCCCACGACGATGCTGGTGCCCATGGCCGCCGCCATCGCGAGCAGGCTGATCGCCTCTGTGCGAGCGTCCACGCCGGGGCCGGCCGAGCCCTCCGCCTGGGCGCGTTCGAACAGACCGGTCAAGGCGTTCTCGGCGGCGTCGGGGTCATCGATGAACGGCTGGGCGGCCAGCGCCTCATCGGTGACCGCCAGGATCGCGTAGGAGCTGTACAGCAAGTGGAACGTACGACCCTCCTCGTCGGTCGGCAGCGAGGCCAACAGCAGTGCCTCCACCGTGGCCCGCGGGCCACGGTGCGGGCCCGCGGCGGCCAGGCGGGCGCCCGTCCTCGCGGTGAAGCCGTCGGCCAGGCGCCGGAGGCAGGAGAAGAGCAGCCTCGCCTTGGTCTCGAAGTAGTACTGCACGAGACGGAGTGAGACACCGGCCTCCGCGGCCACGTCCCGCATGCCGACCGCGTGCAGCTCTCGCCGCCCCGCGACCCGGATGAGCGCGTCGGCGATCTGGGCGCGCCGCTCCTCGTGATCCACGCGCTTCGGCATGTTTCCGTCTTTCCGCCCGTCGGAGGCGATCCGCTTGTCGGGCCGCTTCATGATACTGCCGTACCACGAACATGATACGGTCGTACCACGACGCATGGATCTTCACAGGAGGTGCCGCCGTGCCCCAGAGCAGGACCCGCGTACGCCGCGATGTCGGCCGCTACGTCAACGACACCCTGCGCGAGCGCTACTTCGCCGCCGCCGACGCGCTCTACGCCATGGGCGCGCCGATCCGTTCCGAGACGGACGTCGAGACCAGCTTCGGCACCACCCACGTCTACCGGTACGGCCCCACGGACCCCGCCGCCGAGTCCCGTACGCCGGTGGTGCTGATCCACGGCGCGGGCTACAGCTCGGCGATGTGGTACCCCAACACCCCTGCCCTCAGCGGCGAACGCCCCGTCTACGCACTCGACACCCCGGGCGACGCCAACCGCAGCGTCCACCGCGAGCCCATGTGGCAGCCCGAGCGCGCCGCGCAGTGGATGGACGAGGCCCTCGACTCGCTCGGCCTCGACCGGGTCCACCTCGTCGGCTCCTCCTACGGCGGCTGGCTCGTGCTCAACCAGGCGCACCGGCGTCCCGGACGGCTCGCATCGGTCACCGCCCTCGACCCCGGCGGCCTGGAGAAGGTGGGTTTGCGCTTCTTCGCCTGGGTGTTCGTGAGCCTCTTCGCCAGCTTCGCCCCCAAGGCCCTGCGCCCCCGCCTCGCCAAGTGGCTGGAGCAGCCCGTCGTCTCCGTCCCCGAGCTGCGCACATGGGTTCAGGCAGGCGCCCGGGCCTACCGGGTCCGCCGGCCCGCTCCTCTCCCCCTGGCCGAGGACGCGCTGCGCTCGATCCGCACGCCGCTCTACGTGATCATGGGCAAGCGGAGCCTGCTCGTGCACCCGCAGCGGCAATTGGAGCGCGTACCGAGGCTCGTCCCCGGCGCCCGCGCCGAGATCATCGCCGCGACGGGCCACGGTCCGCAGATCGACCACCCCGACGTCGTCAACGCCCGCATGCTGTCCTTCATGGAGGACGTCGACTCCCTCTACCCCGCCGCGCTCGACACGTAGGGCCACGGTGGTCAGTCGTTCGGGCGCGCCGATCGCCACGGTGGCGGCTCCCCCGCCGCCGCTCGGCAGCCCGCGTACCGCGCCGGCCGGAACACCGACGGTCGCGATCAGGCACGCCGGAGACCACCGGAAGCATTCAAGGACCGGCGTGCCGGATCGCGCCGATCACACGGCCCCGGCTGCGTCGCCAGACGTCCAAGGACGAAACCTCATGGCTCACCGTCGCCCGGCGCGACGAGCCCGGACTCGTACGCCCCGATCACGAGCTGCGCCCGGTCGCGCACCCGCAACTTCCCCATGGTCCGGCTCACATGGGTCTTCGCGGTGAGGGGACTCAGGGCCAGCGCGTCGGCGATCTCCGTGTTGTTGAGGCCCCGGGCCACGAGGGTGAGGACTTCCCGTTCCCGGTCGGAGAGCGGGTCGAGGGCGGCCGGGGCCGGGGTGGTAGGCGGGGTGGTACCCGGGGAGCGCAGCACCCGGGCGATCAGCCGGGCCGTCGGGCCCGGTGAAAGGAGCGACTCGCCGCCGGCCACCGTGCGGATGGCGGCCAGGAGTTCGGCCGGCCTGGTGTCCTTCACAAGGAAGCCGGAGGCGCCCGACCGCAGCGCTTCGACCACGTTCTCGTCGGTGTCGTACGTCGTAGCCTGGCTACCCGCGTCGAGTCGGCTCCCGACGGCAGGTAGTCCGCCGGCCGGTCACGCTGTACGTCCGCGAGCTTGCCCGCGAACGACCCCGCGACGGCGCCCGCGATCACCCACAACACCAGCACGCCCCAGGGAACCACCCTGCGATATACGGCCGTTGGCCCTGTCCGCCCCATCTCGGGCTCCTCCGCACGGACTCGGCCCGGTGGCCCCGACGGCTCGCCCGGTCGCCTCTCCAGGCTCCCGCCCCCGAAGGGCCGTTCCCTCACACCCGCGCAGGAGATCGCCCCTACTCCCCCGGGCGTCCCGGACGCTCCCGTACTCCCCCGGGAGTAGCCCGCCACCGCCGACTCCATGGCCCCGCGTGAGCCCGCCGACGAGGGGAACCGCCCGGCCGACGCACATTCCTGTGAGAAAGGTGTTATCGCCGCGCCCCTCGTGAGTCTCCTTCAGTGTCAGGCCAGGTGGGCCGTCACCTTCGAGGAGATGCGATGCGGTATCACGACGATGAGTTCACGTACGGCGCGGGCGCGGACGCGGCCCCCGACCTGGACCTGGAACGGGGCCGGGACCGGGACGTGGACGGTGCCGCTTCCCGGTCGGCCCGGCGCGGCCGGGCGCGCGCCGCGGGACGAGCGGCCGGCGGCCACCGCAGGGGCCGTCGCAGGGCTCCCCTGATGGCGGCGGCCGCCGTCGTCCTGCTGGCCGGTGTCGGCAGTGCCTATGCCCTCATATCCGACGAGGCTCCGGGACGCACGGCGGCGACAGGCTCCCCCTCGGCACTCGCCGGCCGGCCCGACGCGGTGGACGGCCTGCCGGCCGCCACGGCGTCTCCGGCCGCCGCGGCCGATGCGACGGCGAGCCCGAGCGCCACCGCGTCCGCCTCCGCTTCGGCGTCCGCATCGGCGTCGGTGCCCGCCGCGCAGGCGAAGGACGGAGAACAGCGCTCCGCAGCCCCGGCCACCGAACGCGCGCCCAAGCCCACCGCGCCGCCGACCCGCGGCACCACGGGGAGCGGTCCGACGGGACCGGACCCCAAGGTGCCCGGAGCTCGCACCACGACGCAGGACGTCGCAACGGCCCAGTCGCTCTCCCTGCACCTGCTCAACAACGAACGGGCCGCCGTCGGCCGTCCTCCGCTCGCGCTCAAGCAGGACCTGAGCGCCTTCGCCCGCGACTGGGCCGAGCACATGAGGAAGAACGGATTCGCCCACTCCTCGTCGGACGACCGCGCCCACCTGAAAAGGGGCTCGCGCACCTGGACCGGCGAGAACATCGTCTGGTACAGCGATGCCTCGATGACCGCCCAGGAAGCGGCCGAGAAGTTCCAGTCGATGTGGCGCCACAGCTCCGGCCACTACAAGGCACAGGTCAACCCGGACTTCACCGAGGTCGGCGTGGGCCTCTACCACGACTCCTCGGGCTGGTGGGGAGTGCACAACTTCTCCGACGGCAAGTAACGCGACTCCCGCGCACCGCTCGTGGCGCTGGCCCGGACGACCGGTCCGTCCCGTCGCGGGAAGGGCTGCCTCCTGGACGCGGTGCGAGCGGCCCGGACCCTTGTGCACAGGCATGCCGGCGCACGAACATCGCGGTCACCGGCGGGAACGCACACCCCCGCCCCACCGCCGTGAGCACCGACACCACCGGAGCCGACGTACATGCGCACACGCCTTCTGCTGGGCCTGGCCCTCCTCTCCACCGGACTCCTCGCCGGCGCGTTCGGGTACGGGGCGGCCAACCTCGTACCCACCTTCAACGCGGTACCGGTCGACATACGACTGTCGTTCCACACCGAGCTGATGAAGATGAACGGCATCACCATGCAGGCGGCGATGGGCATCTCGATCGTCAGCTCGCTCACCCTCGCCGCCCTGACACACGGCCGTACGAGGCTGCTCGCGGGCGGAGCCGGCCTGCTGGCCCTCACGTCGCTCCTCGTCACCCGCTTCGGCAACGTCCCGATCAACAGCCGGATCAAGGAGTGGGCGCACACCTCGGCCCCGGCCGATCACACGGAGATCCTGCGGCACTGGGAGATCTTCAACGACATCCGCACCGTCGCCGCCGTGGTCGCCTTCGCGCTTCTGATCTTCTCCGCCCTGAGGACCCCGAGCGGCGACTGACCCCGCACCGGGGCCGCGTGCCCCGCCCGACCGCGCCCTACGGCCCCGCCGGCGCCGCGTCGGCAGCGGACCGCGCCGCGCGGACGACGGCCGCGGCGGCCCGCGACGCGGCCAGTACCGGATCGGCGCTCCGTGAGGCCCGGCCGAGCATGAACGCCCCCTCCAGCAGGGCGATCACCGAGCTCGCGGTCTCGTGCGCGGCGGGCTCCGCGATGCCCCCGGCGAGGTAGAAGGCGGCGAGGCGGTCCGTCCAGCTCGCGAAGACCTCGGCGGTGGCCAGGCGCAGCGGCTCATGGGTGCCCGCCACCTCCAGCGCAACGGTGGCGATGGGGCACGGGTCGGTGAAGTCGAGGTCGCGCAGGGTCTGCGCCGCGGCCGTGAACGCGTCGGCGGTGACGGTGGCCATGTCCGCGGCCGCCGACGCGGGGAAGAGGCCGGCGATCAGTTCCAGGTAGGCCGCGCCCGACGTACGGATCACCTCCTCACCGAGCTGCGATTTGCCCCCCGGGAAGAAGTGGTAGGCCGAGCCGTACGGGGCGTCGGCCGCCGCGACGATCTGTTTCATGCCGCTGGCGGCGTAGCCCTGACGCCGGAACAGCTCGGTCGCGGCGGTGACGATGCGCGCTCTGGTGTCGCCCGTGGTTCTAGCACCTTGCCCGAGATCGAACTCAGCGCAGGAGTCATCGACTTCACGGACACGGGCGGGGACGGCGAGGTCGTGGTGCTCGTCCACGGGCTCGGGTTCGACGAGTCGGTCTGGGACCAGGTGGTGCGGCAACTGCGGGGCGCGTACCGGGTGGTGGTGCCCGTCCTGCCGATCGGCAGCCATCGCAGGCCCATGCGCCCGGACGCCGACCTGTCGGCGCACGGGGTCGCCGCGCTCCTGGCCGAGTTCCTGGAGCGCCTGGACCTGCGCGGCGTCACCCTGGTCCAGAACGACGCGGGCACGGCTCAGCTCCTGGTGGGCGTGCGCGACGAGCGCATCGGCCGCCTGGTGCTCACCTCGTGCGAGGCGCTGGACAACTACCCGCCGGGCATCCAGGGCCGGACCTTGCACGCGGCCGCCCGGATCCCGGGCGGCCTGTTCCTGCTGCTGCAGTCCTTCCGCGTCCCCTTCCTCGTACGGATGGGGAGCTCGCTGGGCGGGATGGCGAAGCGGCCGATCCCGTACGCGCTGGTCCGGCGCTGGTACCGGCCGCCGCTCACCCGGCGCGCGATCCGTCGGGATCTCGCCAAGTTCTGCCGCAGCACCCGGAAGGACACCTACATCGAGGCCGCGGCGAGGCTCGCGGACTTCGACCGGCCCGCGCTGGTCGCCTGGGGCTCCGAGGACCGCATGATGCCGTCCGCCACCGGCCGACGGCTCGCCGAACTGCTGCCGCAGGGAAGGTACGTGGAGATCCCCGACGCGGGCACACTCGTCCAGCTGGACAACCCGGGGGCCCTCTGCGCGGAGCTGCGCCGCTTCATCGGCGAGAACGCCGCGGAGGTCACCGGGTGACCTCCGCGGTACCGGCCGTTGACGCCGGCCGTCTCAAGGGTGAGGTTCCGACGAGGCCCCCGAACCTCACGCCGGTGGTGACGCCGGGACGGACGCTCCGCGCATCTGACCGGTTCGGCCGGGCGTCGCGCGGTGCGCGGTGCGCGGACAGGCGTCCGGAGCCGTCCCGACCAGCTCGGTGAACCGGGCGCGGAAGATGCCCGGGGTCGCGCAGCCGACGGCCCGGCCGACCTCGGTGACCCCGAGGCCGCCGGCCCGCAGCAGGGCCGTAGCGCGCTGGATGCGGCGCGTCGTCAGGTAGGCGTACGGGGACGCGCCGTAGGCGAGCCGGAACCGGCGGCCGAGGTGCCCGGCCGCCATGCCGGCGGCGCGGGCGAGCTCCTCGACGTCCAGCGGACGCGCGTAGTCCCGGTCGATCCGGTCCCGGACGACGCGCAGCCGTGCGAGCTCCTTCAGGTGCGACGCCTCGATCAGTGCCTGTCTCCACGCGGGATGACACATGGAAGACCCCCTTCGTCGACGGGACCGGTCAGCGGAGTTCCTGGATGCGGACCAGGTTGCCCGCGGGGTCGCGGAAGGCGCAGTCGCGGACGCCGTACGGCTGCTCGGTCGGCTCCTGGACGACCTCGGCGTCGGCGGCCTGGATCTTCTCGAAGGTGCTGTCGAGGTTCTTGGTGGCGAGGAGGATCCAGCCGTAGGTGCCCTTCGCCATCATCTCGGCGATGGTGCGGCGCTCCGCCTCGGTGACACCGGGGTCGACCGCCGGCGGGGCGAGCAGGAGGGACGTGCCGGGCTGGTCGGCGGGGCCGACCGTGATCCAGCGCATCTTGCCCTGGCCCACGTCGCTGCGGACCTCGAAGCCGAGGACGTCGCGGTAGAAGGCCACGGCCGCGTCCGGGTCGTTCTGCGGGAGGGTGCTCATGTGAATGCTGATGTCCATGTCCGTCACCGTAACTGCGCCTGGACCACGCCCGCTTCTCGAATCCTGACCGATCCGGGCCCCTCCTCCGGGCCTGCGCCCCACCCCCTTCCGGGGCCGCGGCGGCCCGGTGCGTCGGCATGGGTCCCCGGCGGGCGGCCGGTGGTCGTCAGCGGTGGCGCAGCGCGTTCTGGGAGTCGACGTACTTCAGCATGAGGCGGGCGAAGTCGAGGCGGTCGCGCTCGCTCCAGTCGGCCGTCACGTACTCGAAGGCCGCGCGCTGGTGCCGCCGGAAGCGGTCCATCATGTCCCGGCCCGCGGCGCTGAGGTGAAGGATCGTGCGGCGGCCGTCCTGCTGGGAGGCGGCGCGGACGAGGTAGCCGGCGGAGATGCTGTCGGACACCATGCGGCTGGCCACCGAGGGGTCGACGCCCAGGTGTTCGGCCACGCCGCCGACGGTGATCTCGCGGCCGTCGCCCTGTTCGGCCTCCAGGACGATGTTGAGGACCAGGGTGCGGCTGAGGTCCTTCTGGGAGATCGGCTCGTCCACCTCCAGGAGCGTGCTGCGCCGCAGCTTCCCGAAGGCCGGGCCCACGGCGTCCAGCAGTTCCTCGTCGGTCGCCGGCTCGTGCTTCGTCATGTCCCTCATCGTACATAAGTGAACTCTCGCAGACATGTGTTGACATGAAAACGTGTGCATGTGAGCATGCATATGTCATCAACAAGCGAATGGAGCCCTTCGTGACCGTCCTCGTCACCGGCGCCCGCGGCAAGGTCGGCCGGGCGGTCGCCGCCCGGCTGCACTCCGCCGGCCTCCCCGTCCGAGCCGCCAGCGCCCGCCCCGCCGAACTGACCCTCCCGGCCGGGGTCGAGACCGCCGAGCTCGTCCTCGACCGGCCCGAGACCTTCGCCGCCGCGCTCCGGGGCGTCCGCCAGGTCTTCCTCTACCCGGAGCCCGCCGGCATCCACGAGCTGATCAAGGCCGCCGAGGCCGCCGGGGTCGAGCACGTCGTCCTGCTGTCCTCCTCCTCGGTGCTCGCCCCCGACGCCGAGAGCGACCCGCTCGCGAACCACAGCCTGCGGGTGGAGCGCGCGCTCGCGGAATCCGGTCTCACCTGCACGTTCCTGCGGCCCGACGCCTTCGCCGGCAACTCGCTGGGCTGGGCCTGGTCCATCGGCCGGTCGGTGCCCGTCCAGCTCGCCTACCCGGACGCGCGGATCGCGCCCATCCACCCCGAGGACATCGCCGACATCGCCGCCCTGGCCCTGACCGGCAATTCCCTCACCGGCCGCTCGCTCACCCTGACCGGCCCCGAGTCGCTCTCGTTCCGTGAGCAGCTCGCCGTCCTCTCGCAGACCCTCGGCCGTGCGATCCCGGTCGAGCACATCACCCGGGCCGAGGCGGAAGAACAGATGGGCCGGCACATGCCCGCCCCCATGGTGTCCTCGCTGCTCGACCTGTGGGAGGCCGCCGACCACGGCCCGGCCGCCATCGGCGAGACCACCGGGACCCTGCTCGGCGTACCCGCCCGCACCTACCGGCAGTGGGCCCAGGAGAACGCCGACGCCTTCACCGGCCCTGACCCGCAGAGCCGCTGACCTGTACACCACCAGCCCCGCAGCCCCGCAGCCCATCCGACCTTCCGACCTTCCGAAGGAGCAGGACGTGAAGCCCATCGGCTACTGGCTCAACCGCACGGACCAGGCCCTCACCGCGTCCATGGACGCCCTGCTGGCCGATCTCGGCCTCACCCGACTCGACTGGCAGGTCCTCAACGTCGTCAAGGACGACCCGCGGGCCACCGACACCGCCGTCCTGACCGCCCTGGCCGCGGGCGCCGATGCCGCGGTACTGACCTCGGCCGTCGCGTCGGTGCTCGCCGGCGGCTGGGTGACCCGCCCGCAGCCGGGCCATCTCGCCCTGACCGACGACGGCCGGGCCCGCCTCGCCGAGGCCGCCCGCCGCGTGGACGCCTTCCGCGAGCTGTCGGCGAAGGGGATCACCCGCGAGGAGTACGTCACCGCGGTCACCGTCCTGGAGCGCATGACCCGCAACCTCACAGAGCCGCGAGCGGCGTCTGCGGCTCGGCCCTGACCGGCCGCGAGCTCCTTGAGGCGGACAGTTCGTGCAGCTCGTCCCCGGAGCCCGCCCGCCCCGGCGCCTTCTGCACGTGCGCGCGGAAGGCCGCCTGCTGTGCCTCGGCCTGCTTACGGTCCCGTGCGTGCATGCTGCGCCCGCGGGCGGTCCTTCATTCATACAGGCGGCCCCGGTGGTCCGCATCCGGAGAACCGCTCCGGTCGCGCGACGGGCCCCGGGCCGTTCTCCTGAAGCCATGGAACGCAACGCGGCCGAGGGGCGCCGACGCGTCCTGCTGGGCCACCTCCTGCGCTCGGTGCTCTCGGCCGGCCTGCTCACGGCGCTCTACTACGTCGTGCCTCTGGAGGGCGGGTTCGGCATCACCACCGTGCTGACGCTCACGCTCGGCCTGGTGGCCTTCGGGCTGCTGACGGCCTGGCAGATCACCGCCGTCTCCCACGCGCGGTTCCCGCGTATGCGCGCCCTGGAGGCCCTGGCCAGCGGTGTGCCGCTGTTTCTGGTGCTGTTCTCCGCGACGTACTACCTGCTCGCCGCTCAGGACCCCACGTCGTTCTCGGAGCCGCTGACCCGCACGGACGCCCTCTACTTCACGATCACCGTGTTCGCCACCGTGGGGTTCGGGGACATCGTCCCCACCACCGAGGGCAGCCGGGTGCTGGTCACCTTCCAGATGGTCGCCGACCTGATCCTCATCGGAGTGATCGCCAAAGCACTCGTCGGCGCGGTCAGAATCGGTATGCACAGGCGCAGTTCGGAGCCCCCCGACCTGGACGACGACCTCTGAGCGGCGGAGTACGCCCCCGAGGTGGACGATCGAGGAAGCTGAAAGGGAGTGAGCCATGCCGCAGTCGCGTCCTCGATCCCAGCCGCCCCCCGGGGGAACGCAGCCGCAGGAGGCCGACGTCCTGAGGCAGACCCTCCGCAGCCCCGGATACCTCAAGCTGCTGGTCTTCTGCGCGCTCATCAGCATCCCGGTGTCCCTCGCGTCGTTCTGGTTCCTCGCCGCGCTGCACAGGATGGAACACGCGATGTGGGCGGACCTCCCCAAGGCCCTGGGCTGGGACACCCCGCCCTGGTGGTGGCCGCTGCCCCTGCTGCTGGTCGCCGGTGTCGTGGTCGGCCTGGTCGTCCCGCACATGCGCGGCAACGGCGGTCACCTCCCCGCGGCCGGCCTGCACACCGGTGGTGCCTCGGCCGGCGCCCTGCCCGGCGTCGTGATCGCGGCGGTGGCCAGTCTGCCGCTCGGCGCGGTGCTGGGTCCGGAGGCCCCGTTGATCGCCCTCGGCGGCGGGCTGGCGCTGCTCTTCCGCAACCTCGCGCAGGTGCCGGTCACCCCACAGGGCACCGCGCTCGTCGGCGCGGCGGGAGCCGCGGCGGCCATCGCCACGATCTTCGGGAATCCGCTGATCGCCGCGGTGCTGCTGATCGAGGTGGCGGGCGTGGGCGGACCACAGCTGTTCGCCGTGATGCTGCCGTCCCTGCTGTCCGCCGGGGTCGGGGACCTGGTCTTCACGGGCCTCGGACGCTGGACCGGACTGCCGATCGGGAGCCTGAAGCTCGAACTGGGCGTACCCGTGCCCCACCTGGACGTGCCCGACGTGCTCTGGGCGGTGCTCATCGCCGCGGCCCTGGCCCTCGCCCTGCACCCGGTACTGACCGGCGCCCGGGCGATCGCCGCGTACGTCCTCGCCCGGCCCCTGCTACGGACCGTCCAGTGCGCGCTGGCCGCCGCGGCCTGCGCCAGCCTGTACTCGCTCATCACCGGCCTCACCCCCGCCGATGTCACCGGGTCGGGCCAGGGGCTGATCGGCCGGCTGGCCGCCGACCCGCACTCCTGGGGCGCGGGGGCGCTGATCGGCGTACTGATCTTCAAGGGCGCCGGCTACGCCATCTGCCTCGGCAGCCTGCGCGGCGGCCCCGTCTTCCCGGCGCTCTGCCTCGGCGCCGTCGCGGGCGTCCTGCTCGGGCCGCTGCCCGGACTCGGCATCGTGCCCGCGATGGGAGCGGGCATGGCGGCGACCGCGGCCGGCGCGCTGCGGCTGCCGGTGAGCAGCGTGGTGATGGTGGTCCTGATGCTCGGCGGCACCGCGATGATCCCGGTCGTGATCATCGCGGCCGTGGTCTCCTTCGTGGTCACCGAGCTGCTGCCCGTCGGGCCCCCGATCCCCGACCTGCCCGCCGTGCCCGCGAAGCCCTCCGCTCCTGCCGCGCCCGCCGCTCCCGCCGCGAAGTAGCCGGACGGAGAGGAACCCGCCCGGGGAGCCGGGCAGAGGACCCCGCCCGGGGAGCCGGGCGGGGTCCTTCGTGCGAGGGCGGTGGTCGACGGCCTAAGGGGCGGTCTGGTTCAGGTGGAACAGGTTCTCCGGGTCGTAGGCGCGCTTGACCGCGACCAGCCGGTCGTAGTTGCCCTTGTAGTTGGCCCGGATCCGGTCCTGGTCGTCGTCGGCCATGAAGTTGATGTAGCCGCCCTCCTCCGAGTGCGGGGCGGTCGCGTCGGGGTGACGACCGCCCCGCGTACCCGTTCTCGCAACCGGTCGATCGAGAGCTTGCCCATGGCCATCGCTCCTCGTACATCACGTCGCGTCGTTCCACCTGCGTCGCACTACGGCTGCAGGTGACTGAAGCCCACCTCGAAACGTTCGACCGAGACGATCCGCTGGCCCTCCCGCTGCGCTGTCCTCTCGCGGATCCGGGCGGCCTCTTCCTCGCTGTCCAGCATGGTCCGTTCGTCGTCCCACAAGGTCAGCGTTCTGGCCAGGCCCGTGGCCCGGTCGACGAGGTAGTAGACGCCCCGGAATCCGGGGACGTCCTGGACCTGCCTCACGATCGCCTCCGAATTCGCGCTCACGTCCCCCTCCGCGGGGACCGGTGATCCCTGGTAGGTGCTCAGCCTCGCGAACATCTGCGGCCGTCCTTCCTCGCAGGGCCGCCGGTCGGGGCGCGGGCGGCTCCACGACCAGGGTGCTCCGGCGCGCCGGAGCCCGCATGCCGGAGCGGCGCGACAATGGTGAGGACGGACGCGTGTGCCGTTGCGCTGCCGTCGCCCCCAGCCGTTGCCGAGAGGCGGGACGTCAAGGTGCCGTACATAGCTGTGACCGCCCTGAGTCATGTCGGGCTGGTGCGCGAGCACAACGAGGACAGCCTGGTCATCGGACCGTGGACCCTGTGCGGGACCGTGACCCAGAATCCGCAGACCCTGGTCTTCCCCTTCGGCCGACCGCTCGTCGTCGCGGTCGCCGACGGCCTCGGCGGCCAGCCGGCCGGCGAGGTCGCCAGCGAGCTCGTGGTGCGCCAGCTCTCCTCGATCGGCTCCACGCTGGACGGTCCGGAGGCCGTCGGTGACGCGCTGAGCATGTGCAATCGCGCCGTGTATTCGGCCACCGAGGGGCGGCCGGAGCTGGTCACCATGGGCACCACGGTCGCGGGCGCCGTCGTCCTGGCGGATTCGCTGCTGATGTTCAATGTCGGCGACAGCAAGGTGTTCCACGCGGGGCAGGACGGGCTGCGCCAGGTCAGCGTGGACGACAGCCCGCCGCCGCTACCCGGGCACCGCACCACTTCGGCGGTCACCCAGGTCCTCGGCGGCAGCCGCGGGTACAACGAGATCACCCCCCACATCGAGGCCTTCCCGGTGGCCGAGGGCGACCGCTACCTGGTGTGCAGCGACGGGCTGACCGACCCGGTGCCGACCGAGGAGATCGAGGGACTGCTGCGGGTGCACGACGACGGCCGGGCCGCGTTCGAGCTGTGGCGGGCCGCCATCGACGCCGGCGGCCCCGACAACATCACCCTCGCCCTGCTGCGCATCGGCGGATCACGGGACAGGCCTTAGGCTCGACCAGCCCGTGCGGTCCGAGCGCGAAGAGCGCCGTCGCGGCCCTCACCCGCCGGGGGCTTCCCACTGGTCGGTGAGCCGCCCCAGCGCCCTGGCTCCCAGCGGGGCCGCGTTCACCAGCGGACCCGACGAGCCCGACGGGCCGAACCTGGACCTGAGGTGCCCATCGGACTTCCTCCTTCTTGACGGCTCGCAGGAAGAAGGAGGGCAGGGACCGCCCGAACATTCCGCGTGACCTGCGCCACACCGGCGCGGCGACGCCCGGGCGCCCGGGCGGGCGCCGTTCCGCGAACCGTTCCGCGGAAAGATTCCGCCGCTCATATGATTTTCTGGTTCGAATTTCTGCTACGCGGGCGCGGAATTAAGAGGGGGACACACCGAAATTTTCACGGCTGCTGACACCCGCTGTGCTACGGTGACGTTCGTTGCAGTTGTGGTTCCCAAAAACTTACAAGTGCTCTCACCGGATTTTCGGTGGGCGCACTTTTTATTTCCGGTGCATGCAGTGAAATTTACTCGTTCCGGTCGGGGCAATCATCACGGCGACACCGGTCCCGCACAGTGCGGATCCGGGCACTGCCCCAAAGGAGAATTCATATGGCATCTGGCACCGTGAAGTGGTTCAACGCGGAAAAGGGCTTCGGCTTCATCGAGCAGGAGGGCGGCGGCGCCGACGTCTTCGCCCACTACTCGAACATCGCCTCTTCCGGCTTCCGTGAGCTTCAGGAAGGCCAGAAGGTTACCTTCGACGTCACGCAGGGCCAGAAGGGCCCGCAGGCCGAGAACATCGTTCCCGCCTGACGCCTGACGTCCGAGGTCCACGCC
>NZ_JBSGZP010000060.1:0-18012 GCF_053611065.1 Streptomyces sp. NPDC054840 | reverse complement strand
TGCCGTCACCGGTCATCGCGACGAGTTTGCCGCCCGCCTGCTCCCGCTTGATGAGGGCCATCTTGTCCTCGGGGGTGGCCTCGGCGAGGAAGTCGTCGACGCCGGCCTCCTCCGCGATCGCCTTGGCGGTCAGCGGGTTGTCACCCGTGATCATGACGGTCTTGATGCCCATGCGGCGCAGTTCGTCGAACCGCTCGCGCATGCCTTCCTTGACGACGTCCTTGAGGTGGATGACGCCCAGGATCCGGGCGCCCTCCTCGTCCTCGACCGCGACGAGGAGCGGCGTACCGCCGGCCTCGGAGATCCGGTCGGCCAGGACGCCGGCGTCCGCGGCGACCTGCCCGCCCCGCTCCGTCACCCACGCGACGACCGAACCGGCGGCCCCCTTACGGGCCTTCCCGCCGTCGACGTCGACACCCGACATACGGGTCCGGGCGGTGAACGCCACCCAGGTGGCCTGCACGAGTTCGCCCTGGTGGCGGTCGCGCAGCCCGTACTTCTCCTTCGCCAGGACCACGATGGAACGGCCCTCGGGGGTCTCGTCGGCGAGGGAGGAAAGCTGTGCGGCGTCGGCCAGTTCGGCTTCCGTCGTGCCCTTGACCGGGACGAACTCGCAGGCCTGGCGGTTGCCGAGGGTGATCGTGCCGGTTTTGTCGAGCAGCAGTGTGGAGACGTCGCCGGCCGCTTCCACCGCCCGCCCGGACACGGCAAGGACGTTGCGCTGCACGAGCCGGTCCATACCGGCGATGCCGATGGCCGAGAGCAGGGCGCCGATCGTGGTCGGGATCAGGCAGACCAGCAGCGCGGTGAGGACGATCCACGACTGCTTCGCGTCGGCGTAGATCGCGAAGGGCTGGAGGGTGACCACGGCCAGCAGGAAGACGATGGTGAGGGACGCCAGCAGGATGTTGAGGGCGATCTCGTTGGGCGTCTTCTGCCGGGCCGCGCCCTCGACGAGCGCGATCATGCGGTCGATGAAGGTCTCGCCGGGCTTGGTCGTGATCTTGACGACGATCCGGTCCGAGAGGACCTTCGTACCGCCGGTGACGGCCGAGCGGTCGCCGCCCGACTCCCGGATGACCGGGGCCGATTCACCGGTGATCGCGGACTCGTCGACGGAAGCCACGCCCTCGACCACGTCACCGTCGCCCGGGATGATGTCCCCGGCCTCGCAGACGACCAGGTCACCGATCTTGAGGTCGGTACCGGGCACGGACTCCTCGGCCGATCCGGTCAGACGGCGCGCGACGGTGTCGGTCCTGGCCCGGCGCAGGGTGTCGGCCTGCGCCTTGCCGCGGCCCTCGGCCACGGCCTCCGCCAGGTTGGCGAAGATCGTCGTCAGCCACAGCCAGGCGGTGACCGCCCAGCCGAACCAGTCCGCCGGGTTCGTGATCGCCAGGACGGTGGTGACCACCGAGCCGGCGAGGACCACGAACATGACCGGAGACTTGATCATGACGCGCGGGTCCAGCTTGCGCACCGCGTCCGGGAAGGACCGCAACAGGGCCCTGGGGTCGAACAGGCCGCCGCCGACGCGACCTGCCGGGGGCTTGTGTCCGGTGGGCCGCTCTTCGTGCGGGGCCCGGGTCGGGGTGATGGTGCTCATGAGGCGAGCCCTTCGGCAAGCGGACCCAGCGCGAGCGCCGGGAAGTAGGTCAGACCGGTGATGACGAGGATCGTGCCGACGAGCAGGCCCGCGTAGAGCGGCTTGTCGGTCCGCAGGGTGCCCGCTGTCTCGGGCACCGGCTTCTGCTCGGCGAGCGAGCCCGCCAGGGCGAGGACGAACACCATGGGCAGGAAGCGGCCCAGCAGCATGGCGATGCCGATGGTGCTGTTGAACCACTGTGTGTCGCCGTTCAGGCCGGCGAACGCGGAGCCGTTGTTGTTGGCGCCCGAGGTGTAGGCGTAGAGGATCTCGGAGAAGCCGTGCGCCCCCGGGTTGGCCATCGAGTCGCCCGGCGTGGGCAGCGCCATCGCGGCGGCGGTGAAGCAGAGCACCAGTGCCGGGGTGACGAGGATGTAGCAGGCGGCCGGCTTGATCTGCCGGGTGCCGATCTTCTTGCCCAGGTACTCGGGGGTGCGCCCGACCATCAGGCCGGCGATGAACACCGTGATGACCGCCATGATCAGCATGCCGTAAAGACCGGAGCCGACACCGCCGGGCGCGATCTCGCCCAGCTGCATGCCCAACAGCTGGATGCCGCCGCCCAGGCCCGTGTACGAGGAGTGGAAGGAGTTGACCGCGCCCGTCGAGGTCAGGGTCGTGGCGACCGAGAAGATCGCGGAGGCGCCGACCCCGAAGCGGGTCTCCTTGCCCTCCATCGCCCCGCCCGCGGCATCGAGGGCCGGGCCGTGGTGCGCGAACTCGGTCCACATCATCAGCGCGGTGAAACCGATCCAGATGAGGCCCATGGTGGCCAGGATCGCGTAACCCTGGCGGAGGTTTCCGACCATGCGGCCGAAGGTGCGGGTGAGGGCGAGGGGGATCAGCAGGATCAGGAAGATCTCGAAGAGGTTCGAGAAGGGAGTGGGGTTCTCGAAGGGGTGGGCGGAGTTGGCGTTGAAGTAGCCGCCGCCGTTGGTGCCCAGCTCCTTGATGACCTCCTGCGACGCCACCGCCCCGCCGTTCCACTGCTGAGTGCCGCCCATGAACTGCCCGACTTCGTGGATGCCGGCGAAGTTCTGGATCGCGCCGCACGCGACGAGGACCAGGGCGCCGATCACGGCGAGGGGCAGCAGGATGCGGACGGTGCCGCGGACCAGATCCGCCCAGAAGTTGCCGAGCTCGCCGGTGCGGGAACGCGCGAAGCCCCGTACGAGCGCCACCGCGACGGCCATGCCGACGGCGGCGGAGACGAAGTTCTGGACCGCGAGGCCGCCGGTCTGTACGACGTGGCCCATGGCCTGCTCGCCGTAGTACGACTGCCAGTTGGTGTTGGTGACGAACGACGCGGCGGTGTTGAAGGCCTGGTCGGGGTCGATCGCGGAGAACCCGAGCGAGCCGGGCAGGATGCCCTGCGCCCGCTGGAGGGTGTAGAGGAAGAGGACACTCACCGCCGAGAAGGCGAGGACGCCGCGCAGGTAGGCGGGCCAGCGCATCTCCGCCGACGGGTTGGCGCCGATGGCCTTGTAGATCCACTTTTCCGGCTTGAGGTGCTTCTCGGAGGAGTAGACCCGCGCCATGTGGTCGCCGAGGGGGCGGTAGGCCAGGGCGAGCGCGGCGATCAGCGCGAGCAGCTGGAGCACAGCAGCGATTACGGGGCTCATGTCCGGCTCAGAACCTCTCCGGGTGCACGAGGGCGAGGATGAGGTAACCCAGCAGGGAGACCGCGACCAACAGGCCGACGATGTTTTCGATGCTCACAGCCTGGTCACCCCCTTGGCGATGAGAGCCACCAGCGCGAAGACCGCGACCGTGGTGACGACGAAGGCCAGATCGGCCACCGTGAGCTCCTGATGAAGTGATGAAATGGGTTTCGGCCAGTCGGCCGAAGACGAGCAAACCGCGAGCCCGGCCGGGCATCGAGACCCTTTGACGCACTCCATACGGCCCGGGTGGAGCTCTTGACGCCGCCGATACGAGGACCCGGCTCCCTGGGGGAAACCGGGCACGACGGGTGACGCCCTGGATGCGGGGAGGCGCCCCGGGGCATCAGGGAGCCGCAGGCGCGCCCTTCCGGCCAAGCCCCCTGGTCGGCGGCGGGCCGGTCAGGTCGGTGCGCCCGCTTCGTCGAGGGGTGGGTGGGGTCGTACATGGGCGATCACGAGGGCGACGTCGTCGGCCGCGTCGTGGTGCCGTAGTGCGGACAGAAGCCGGTCGCAGGTTGCCTCCAGGGGGAGGCCTGGATCGGTGAGGAGGCTGAGGAGCAGGTCGAGACGGTCGTCCAAGGCATCGTCGCGGGTTTCCACGAGGCCGTCGGTGTACAGGACCAGCCTGTCGCCGGGGACCAGGTCGAGGACGGTGGTCTCGAAATCGGGGCCCCCGAGGCCGCCCGCTCCGAGCGGCACGCCGGCGGGAAGGGCCAGCAGTTCGGGGATCTGCCCCGATCGGATGAGGACGGGGGGCGGGTGGCCGGCGAGGGCGACGCGGCAGCGGGAGCGGTGCGGGTCCCATGTGGCGTAGACGCAGGTCGCGATGGTCTGGTCCAGTTCGGCGGTGATGTGGTCGAGGTGGCGCAGGACCCGGGCCGGGTCGAGACCGAGGTCCGCCAGGGTGCGGGTGGCCGTGCGCAGTTGCCCCATGGCGGCGGCCGCGTGGACACCGTGTCCCATGACGTCGCCGACCACGAGAGCGGTCTTGTCCCGCGGCTGCGGGATCGCGTCGAACCAGTCGCCGCCGATCCCGCTGGCCGCTGCCGCGGGCTGGTAGCGGTACGCGATCCGAAGGCCGGCGGACCGGGGAGGCGGCTGGGGGAGCAGGTGGCGCTGAAGGGTCAGGGCGGTGTCGGTGGCGTGCTGGTACCAGCGGGCGTTGTCGATGGCGATGGCGGCACGGGTGGCCAGCTCGCCGGCCAGGGTGACGTCGTCGTGGTCGAAGGGGAGCGGACTACGGGTGCGTAGCAGGCCGAGGGCGCCGAGGACCTGGCCGCGGGCGGTCAGTGGAACGGCCAGGTAGGAGTGCGCGCCCGCCCGGGCGAGGAGTTTCGCGGCGGCTTCGTCGCGCGCGACGTGCACCAGGTCCGCGCCGGTGATGTGCGACACCAGGACGGGACGCCCCGTGCTCACGCAGCGGGTGACCAGGCGCTCGGCCGGATACCTGGTGCGCTCGCCCACCGGGTCGGCGGCTCGCACGGGGGCCGTCTCGTAGGCCGCCGCTACCGCCAGGGGCATGAACAGCGCCCGCCCCGTCCGGGTGCCGGGCGCCGTGGCCATGCTGCCTTCCAGAACCGAGTCGAGGACGTCGACCGAGGCGAGATCGGCCAGGCCGGCATGGTCGGCCACGACGAGGTCGGCGAGCTCACGGGCCGTGCGCTCCACGTCCAGGGTGGTCCCGACGGTCACCGACGCCCGCGCGATCAGGTCCAGCCGTCTCCGGGCCTCTACGGCCTTCCTGGCCGCGCGGTAGCTGTCGGTGACGTCCACCACCACCAAGGCGACACCGATCACCCGCCCCCGGGGGTCCTCCAGCCGGTAGTAGGACCCCGACCAGGCGTTTTCCCGGGCGGGATCGGCGGGCGTACGCCCGATGCCGTACTGGTCCAGCAGCGGTACGCCGGTCTCCAGGACCCGGCGCATGGAAGCCTCGATCACGCTCGTGTCCAGCAACGGCAGCGCCTCCCCGGGTGTACGGCCGAGATGCTTCTCGGCGGGCATACCGTCGATCCGCTCCATCGTCGGGTTGACCAGCACGTACCGAAGGTCCGTGTCCAGTACCGCCAGCCCCAGCGGGGACTGGGCCACGAGCGGCACGGACAGCGCCAGGTCGCGCTCCACGCCCCGTACAACGGCCTCGTCGCACGCGATCCCCAGGGCGTACACGCCGCCGTGTTCGTCCTGCAGCCGCATGTTGCGGAACTCGACCAGCCGCGCGGAGCCGTCTTTGTGCCGCACGGGGAAGACGCCCGCCCAGGCGCCCCCGCCGGCCACGACCTCGGCGAACAGATCGAGTACGAGGTCGACGTACTCGTCCGTGACCAGCAGCTCGGCCGCGTAGCTGCCCAGCGCCTCCTCGGCCGACCAGCCGAAGAGGTCCTGCGCCTGGGGGCTCCACAACGTGATCCTCCCCCTGGCGTCCAGGACCACCGCGGCCACGCTCAATACGTCCAGCAGACCGCCGGGCTCGGAGGGAGCCGCTCTCCCGGGGCCGGGCTCGACCCGGGACCCCTCGGATGTGACCACAAGCGGCCTCCTTCACCGACTGCCGCAGACCTCGAACCTGACGGTCCAGGCCCTCATTCGTCCCTCGGCGCGCTCTCTCATCCTCCTCCCGTCGGGTGAGGCCGCCTATCGGCCGGGATCGCATCTGTGTCTCATGCACTCGACGGAACAAGCATGTGCCGGCTGATGGAGGAAACGCTCCCGCGGATGCAAGACGCCGGCCCGGGGAGGGGGAGCCCGAGGGAGCCGAGGATGAGATCCGGCCGGGCCGGGGGACGGGGGCGCGGGCGGCACCGGCGGATCGGACCTGGCGCACGGGCATGAGTTCCGCCGAGGCGGAAAGCCGGGGGGTATGAAGCGGAACTCGACGCCGGACCCCGGCGCGGACGAACGTGCGGACACCGGAGTGGACGTCGGCGCCGGTCCCGATGAGCTGGTGCGCGAACGCGCCCCCGACCGGCCCACCGACCTGCCGAAACGATCGTGGCGCGCCGTGCTCCGCGGCACGGTGAAGGAGTTCGGTAACGACGAGCTGGCCGACCGCGCGGCGGCCCTGACCTACTACGGGGTGCTGGCACTCTTCCCCGCCCTTCTCGTGCTCGTGTCCCTGCTGGGCGTCGCCGGCGAGTCGACGACGCAGCGGGTGCTGGACAACCTGCGGAAACTGGCGCCCGGCTCGGTCCGGGACGTGATCAGCGATGCCGTGACGCAACTGCAGGGCCGGAGCGGAATCGGCTCACTGGTCGCCGTCGTCGGCCTGGTCGTCGCCCTGTGGTCCGCGTCCGGCTACGTCGCAGCCTTCATCCGCGCCTCGAACGCGGTCTACGACGTGCCCGAAGGCCGGTCCGTGTGGAAGATCCTTCCGCTTCGCCTGGCACTGACCGTCACGCTCATGCTCCTGGCCTGTGCGAGCGCGCTGATCGTGGTTTTCAGCGGGGGCCTGGCCCGGAGGGCCGGCGAGGCGCTCGGCGTAGGTGACAGCGGCCTCACCGCGTGGTCGATCGCGAAGTGGCCGGTCCTGGTCCTCCTCGTCACGATCATGATCGCGCTGCTGTACTGGGCCGCTCCGAATGCCAAGGGGCGCGGCTTCTCATGGGTCACCCCCGGCAGTTTCCTCGCCCTGGGGATCTGGATGATCGCCTCGGCCGGCTTCGCCGTCTACGTCGCGAACTTCGCCTCCTACAACAAGACGTACGGCACGGTCGCGGGCGTGATCGTCTTCCTGGTGTGGCTGTGGCTCACCAACCTCGCCATCCTCCTCGGGCTGGAGTTCGACGCGGAACTCGCCCGCCAACGGGCGATCGCCGGAGGGCTGCCCGAGCACGAGGAGCCGTACGTGCAGCCCCGCGACACCGGGGCATGGAGCGAAGAGGACCGTCGCCGCATGGCGAGATCCTCCATCCCTCCATGCGACCCGGAACGAGATGTATCCGATCGACGTGAGGACGAGGTGGAAAACCGTGGCCACGATCGAAACCAGGAGTCACCCCGCCGATGACGCGGTGGGCGTCCTGATCTCTCGAGCGTCTCAGCAGATGTCGGAGCTGGTGCGCCAGGAGATGCGGCTCGCGCGGGCGGAGATGACACGGAAGGGGAAGCGGTTCGGCACGGGCGGTGGCCTCTTCGGCGGAGCCGGGCTCCTCGGCGTGCTGGCGGCCCAGGCCTTGGTGGTGGCGGGCATCGCCGCGCTGGCTCTGGTGCTTCCCGTCTGGGCCTCGGCCCTGATCGCCACCGCCGTGCTGGCCGCGAGCGCCGCCGTGGTCGCGATGGCGGGCAGGAAGCAGATCGCGAAGGCCGGTACACCGGCGCCGGAGCGGACGATGGAGAGCCTCAGGGCCGACATGGCCGAGATCAGGGAGAAGGCACACCGATGACCAGCCAGTTCCCCGACGAACCCACCCCCCGTCGGTCCGGTCCCCGGCAACCCCCCCAACCGACCGCCGACGAACCCTCTCCTGAGGAACTGCGGGACCGGATCGAACACACCCGCGATCGACTCGGCTGCACCGTCGAGGCGCTGGCCGCCAAAGCCGACGTCACGGCCCAAGCCCGGGAGAAGACGGCCGCCGTGAAGGAACAGGCCACCCGGAAGGCGGCCGTGGTGACAGGCCAGATCCGGGACAGGGCGGAACACGTGGCGCACCTGGCGGCGGAGAGGGCGCCCGACCCCGTCCTCGACAAGGCGGGCCGGGCCGCACCGGTCGCGGTCGGCGCTGCCCTGTTCGTGTTCCTGGTGGTGCGGGCCAACCGGAGGAGGCATCGGTGAGAGCGTCGGCGCTCAGGAGGCGCCGGTGAGAGCGTCTGCGCGTGCCGGAACGCCGGGGCCGGCGCGGCCGCGGGGATCCGGAGCTGGTGCCGGGAGCGCTCCTCGGGGTCGCCGCAGGAGCGTCATCCGGCTCAAGGCCACTCTTCAGGCCCGCTCTGCGTGGACGGTGCGCGTGGACGGTGACTGCTGCCGGGCCTACCGGCCTGGCAGCAGTCCCTGTGAGGCCGTCGCGGTCAGTGTTCGCGCCCGGGACGGCGTCGTTCGTGCGGGGGCTCCCCGCCGTCACCGGGCCGGTCCAAGCGGCTGGCCTCGTCCGTGTCCGCCGCCCGTACGGTCGGTTCGTCCTTCGGGGACGCCTGGGGACCGGGTGCGATGTGGGGGCGGCGTCGCTGCTCGTCGTGGTCGTGGTCATGGTGGAGCGGGGCGCCGCCGGCGCCGCCTTGGTCTTCCATGGCGGAAACCTCCTGTGCTGTGCATCGGATCCCCCAACCGGCGGCTGCCCGGACCCCGCCACCGGAAACCCGGACGAGCCGCACGGCGCGCCGCGGGGCCACGGAGGCGGCCACCCGCTGCGGGCGCTCGTCGCTCGTCGCTCGTCCCGCGGCCGTGGACCGCCTTCCGGAGACGCTCTCAGTCCGGACACCGGATGCTGTGGAGGAACCCGTCGATGTCCCAGGACTCGGACCCCCGGGCCACCAACCCGTAGGACTGCTCGAGAAAGCAGCTCACCTGGGCGGAGTCGACGATCAGCAGCGCGGACTCGTAGCCGACCGGCGTATCGCCCCACAACTGCATGACCAGGGTGTGATGTCCGCCCGTCCACCGTGGGCGGAGGCTGACATCGCCTTCTCCCACGGGCCGGCGCACCCCCTCGGCCAGCATGTCCCGCTCGAAGTGCCACGGGGTGGGACTCCCGGCGTCCAGCATGAAGTCGAACCGGACCGCGTAGGGGTCGGACGTGTCGTATACGGCCCGCGTCGGTACCGGCAGGAGGCTGTCGGCCACGGCGAGGTGCGTCGAGATCGTGTCGGAGAGTGAGGACGGCAAGGAGACCTCCACAAGACAACAGGTGACCGGCCGCGCGTACCCGCCGAACACGCCTGGCATTCTGGGCCACCCGTGTGAATCTTGACCTGGTCAGGTGGCGGGAGGGGGAGCGGGAGGGCCGCCATGAGCCGGCACGGTTGGGAGCCGGGCTTCGGGACACACGAGCGGTGTGCTGAAAATACTCCTCCTCGTCCTGCTCGGAGCGCTCGCGGCGGTGGCCGTCCACGACCTCGTGCAGCGCCGGCACTCCCTCCTGCGGAACTACCCGCTGCTGGGGCACCTGCGGTTCGCCATGGAGGCGCTGCGTCCGGAGATCCAGCAGTACTTCATCGAGCGGAACTTCGACGGCCGCCCCTTCGACCGGGACACTCGCACCATCGTCTACGAACGCGCCAAGGGCACCGACGACGAGGAGCCCTTCGGCAGCGAACGCGACCTCCACCGGATCGGCAGCGAATACCTCACCCCTTCCATGGCCCCACGACCGGTGCGCGGTGATCCGCCCCGGGTCCGGATCGGGGGCCCTGGCTGCACCCGCCCGTACGACATGGCCCTGCTCAACATCTCGGCGATGAGCTTCGGCTCGCTGTCCGGCAACGCCGTTCGTGCCCTCAACACCGGTGCCCGACGGGGCGGCTTCGCCCAGGACACCGGTGAGGGCGGTATCTCCGAGTACCACCTGGAGCCGGGCGGGGACCTCGTCTGGGAGATCGGCACCGGCTACTTCGGCTGTCGCACCGAGGACGGCGACTTCGACCCGCGTCAGTTCGCCGAGAAGGCGGCACACGAGCAGGTCAAATGCGTCATGCTGAAGATCAGTCAGGGCGCCAAGCCCGGCATGGGAGGAGTACTGCCGGGCGCCAAGGTGAACGCGGAGATCGCGGAGGTCCGCGGCGTTCCCCGAGGACGGACCGTGGTCTCTCCGGCCTTCCACCGCGTCTACAGCACCCCCCGCGAACTGGTCCGCTTCCTGGCGAGGATGCGCGCGCTGGCCGACGGCAAGCCCGTCGGGTTCAAGCTGTGCGTCGGCTCCCGCCGGGAGTTCCTGGCCGTGTGCAAAGCCATGCTGGAGGAGGACACCACGCCCGACTTCATCGTCGTCGACGGCGCGGAGGGCGGCACGGGTGCGGCTCCCCTGGAGTTCGCGGACAACATCGGCCTGCCGCTCGGCGAGGGGCTGATGACCGTACACAACGCCCTCGTGGGCGCCGGCCTGCGCGACCGCGTCCGGATCGGCGCCTCCGGCAAGGTCGCCACCGGAAGCGACCTCGTCAAACGCCTGATCCAGGGCGCCGACTACACCAACGCCGCCCGCGCGATGATGTTCGCGATCGGATGTATCCAGGCTCAGCGCTGCCACACCAACACCTGCCCCGTAGGCGTCGCCACCCAGGACCGGCGGCGCGCTCGCGCCGTCGACGTCGGCGACAAGTCCCGGCGCGTCGAGCGCTACCAGAAGGCCACGGTCCGGAGCGCTCTGAGGATCATGGCGGCGATGGGCGTCGACAGCCCGTCCGAGCTGCGTCCCCACCAACTGCTCCAACGGGTCGACCCGTACACCGTGCGCTCGTACGCCGAACTCCACGCATGGCTCACCCCGGGACAACTGCTCGCATCAGCGCCCGACGCCTGGGCATCCGACTGGCGGGCGGCCGACCCGGACCGCTTCACCCACTGAGACCGAGGGAAGGACACTCCCGTGGCACGCACCGTGGCCCGCGTGATCGTCGACGCACTCCAGGACCTGGGCGTCCGGCACGTCTTCGGCGTCGTCGGAGACGCTCTGCACCCCCTGACCGACGCGATCCGCACCACCGACGGCCTCACCTGGGTCGGCTGCCGGCACGAAGAGGCCGCTGCCTTCGCGGCGGGGGCGCAGTCACAGCTCTCCGGCAACCTCGGCGTGTGCATGGGCACGGTCGGCCCCGGATCCGTCCACCTCCTCAACGGGCTCTACGACGCCGCCAAGAGCCATACCCCGGTCCTGGCGATCTGCGGACAGGTACCGCTCGCCGAGATGGGCAGCGACTACTTCCAGGAAGTCGACAACGACCTGCTGTTCCGCGACGTCGCCGTGTACCGGGCCACCGTCACCTCCCCGGACCAGATGCCGCGCATGCTGGAATCCGCCGTACGCGCCGCCGTCACCCGGGGCGGCGTCGCCGTCCTGACCGTGCCCGGCGACCTCGGTGACCAGGAGCTCGGCGACGACCGTCCGGCGCGCTTCACCCTTGAGCGCGCCGTCACCCGGCCCGACGAGCCGGCCCTCGCCGAGGCAGCCGAACTCCTGAACGCCGCGTCCCGTGTCACCCTGCTCGTCGGACGCGGAGCCCGTGACGCCCGCACCGAAGTCCTCCGAACCGCCGGCCTGCTCTCCGCCCCCATGGTGCTCACCCTGAAGGGCAAGGAGGGCTTCGAGGATGACAACCCCTTCCAGGTCGGCCAGACCGGCCTGATCGGCAACCCCGCCGCCTCCCACGCCCTCGACCACGGCGACGCACTCCTCATGCTGGGATCCGACTTCCCCTACCGGGACTGGTACCCGAAGGACTGCAAGGTCGTCCAGATCGATACACGCGAGGAGCACCTGGGGCGCCGGGTTCCCGTGGACGTGGGCCTCGCCGGTGATGTGGGAGCCACTCTGCGCGCCCTGCTCCCCCTGCTGAAAGAGGTACCGGACCGCACGCACCTGGACGATGCCCGGGATCGGTTCACGCAGTGGGAGGACGGCCAACGACGGCTGGCCGACCCCGCCCACGAGCACCGCTGGACCGGCAAGCTGCGCGCGGTACTGGACAACCGCGACCACGACATCCGGCCGGAGGCGCTGGCCGCCGCGGTCGACGCGTACGCGGCCGAGGACGCCGTTTTCACGTCCGACACCGGAATGGCCACCGTCTGGCTCTCCCGCTTCGTGGCCATGCGGGGAACCAGGCGCCTGATCGGCTCGTACAACCTCGGCTCGATGGCCAATGCCATGCCCCAGGCCCTCGGCGCCCAGCTGTGGGCTCCCGACCGCCAGATCGTCGCCTTCTGCGGTGACGGCGGCCTCGGCATGCTGCTCGGCGACCTGATGACCCTCAAGACGTACCGGCTGCCGGTGAAACTGGTGGTCTTCGACAACCGCCGACTGGGCATGGTCAAGCTCGAACAGGAGCAGGCGGGCCTGCCCGAATTCGGCACGGAACTCGACAACCCCGACTTCGCCGCCGTCGCCACCGCACTCGGCCTCACCGGGATCCGCGTCACCGACCCGGCCGACCTCCACGACAGTGTGCGCCGGGCGTTCGACACCCCGGGCCCGGTCCTGCTGGACGTGCTGACCAACCCGGAGGAAGTGGCCGTGCCGGGCAAGCCGACGGTGGCGCAGGGGTGGGGTTTCGCCATCGCCAAGGTGAAGGAGGTCCTCCCGAGCCGCGAAGGCTGAGCGGAGGGCGAGCTCCCTCGGGGTCATCGTGAGCCCGTCATGGGTGAGCCCCGTACAGCGAAAGCGACCCGAGTCGAGCCTTCTGCGCTGTCTTTAGCCGAAGTTGCACAAACGGCTCGGTCATCCGGCCGGCGGCACTATCGTCCACATCTCTCCACCCACACCAGCCAGCCCGCCAGAGTCCGCCCCTGTCGCCCCGGTGACACCCGCCGTCCGACGGCCGCCCCGCACGACCGAGTCCCGGGCGGGACCGCCCCTCCCGACGGTGTCACCGCTGACGACGCCACTTCGGAGACTGTGCCCTCATGCCCAGTGGATCGCCTCCCGACCCGAGGAGGCCGTTGACCGTCCTGGTACTGGTCGCCGCCGTACTCGCCCTGCTCCTCGGCGGGGCGGGCGCGGCCTCCGCGCATGCCGGACTGAGCGGCTCCGATCCCGCGGACGGAGCCGTCCTGAAGGCCGAGCCGCGGCACGTGACGCTTACCTTCACCGAGTCGGTCAGCTTCGCCGACGACTCGCTGAGAGTGCTCTCGCCGGAGAACGAGCGCGTGAACCCCCGTCCCGCGCAGCATGCGGACGGCAAGGAGAACACCGCACGGGTGGAGCTGTCCGGCAAGCTGCCGCAGGGCACCTACACGGTGGCATGGCGGGTCGTCTCCGCCGACGGCCATCCGATCTCCGGGGCGTTCGTGTTCTCCATCGGCCGGCCGTCCGAGACCGCCGCCGTGGTGGCGACCGGCTCACCGGACGACACGGCGGTCGGCCGCCTGTACGGCGTGATGCGCTACGTCGCCTACAGCGGTCTGGCCCTCTTCGTCGGAGCCGCCACGTTCGTCCTCGTGTGCTGGCCCGCAGCGGGCGCGACTCCTCCGGTGCGCAGGCTGCTGACCGTCGGATGGGCGGCACTGACGGCGTCCACGGTGGCCCTGTTGCTGCTGCGAGGCCCGTACGAGACGGCCGGTTCGGTGGCTTCGGCGCTCGACCTTGCTCAGCTGGGCCCCACGGTCACCGGCAGACCCGGTGGTGCGCTGATGGCACGCCTCGTGCTGCTCGCGGTTGCCGCGGTGTCGCTCACGCGGTTGGCCCGACGGCTCGACCGTGCCGGTGACGGCTCACAGCCGGCGGAACTCGGGGCCCGCGTCCGGGCGGCCGGCGCGCTGCTCGCCGTGGCCCTGGCGGGCACCTGGGCCTTCGTGGAACATGCAGCCGCCGGCACCCAGGTGGCCTTGGCCATGCCCGTCGCTGTTCTGCACCTGCTGGCCGTGGGCGTCTGGCTGGGCGGCCTGGTCACGCTGCTGCTCCTCCTGCGCCGCCGCGGACCCGGCGGCCAAGACGTCCCGGCGTCCGCGATCGGCCGCTTCTCCAGCCTGGCCTTCGGAGCCGTAGCCGTACTGGTCGGCACCGGGGTGTACCAGTCCTGGCGACAGGTCGGCTCGTGGGAAGCGCTGTCCACCACGTCGTACGGCAAGACCCTCATCGTGAAGGTCGCCGTCGTGGTCCTGGTGCTGTGGGTGGCCTCGTTCTCCCGCCGCTGGACCGCCCGCCTCGTCCACGAGGCGTCGTCGGCCACGGCGACGGTGACGGTGCCCGCCCGCGAGCGGGTGAGGGTGGCCCAGACGGTAGGCGCGCCCGCGCCTCCGGCAGGACAGGACCGCGACACCGCGCCTGACACACCTGCCGGGGACGGGCCGAGGGACGAGACCGAGCCGCCCGTCCTCAAGGCCGACGCGTACCGGCGCAGCCTGCGCCGCACAGTGACCGTCGAAGCCGTACTCGGTGTCGTGGTCCTGGTGATCACCACCATGCTCACGGGTACCCAGCCCAGCCGCGCAGCCGGTGAGAGGGTCGCGGCAGCCTCGGCGGACAATGCGGGGGTGAAGGTGCTCACGGTGCCCTTCGACATGGGCACGGCCAACCGGCGCGGCACGGTGCAGATCACGCTGGCGCCGGGGCGCGTCGGCGAGAACACGGTCGAAGCCGTGGTCTTCACCGCCGACGGCGGCCTCGCCTCCGTGCCGGAACTCCGCCTCACACTCACCCAGGAAGAGCTGGGAATCGGCCCGCTCGACGCCGAACTCAAGAACCAGAAGGGGTATTGGGCCACTTACGACCTGCGGCTTCCCATGCCCGGCGTCTGGACCCTGAACATCACGGTGCGCACCACGGACATCGACCAGGTCACTGTGCGCGAGACCGTCCGCATCACGTAGGTACCTAGATGACCCGGCGTGGCCGCCCTCTGCGCGCTGCTGATCGTCGGCTGCGCCGGGGGCGCCGAGCCTGCTTCCGCTGCTTCCGCTGCTTCCGCGCCGCCGCGCTACGGACCTGCGGTCCGGGCCGGTGCGCGGCGTACGCCAGGCGCCGGCCCCGACCGGTCCGGTCAGGCCTGACCGCGGTTGCGGCGCACCCACCGGAAGGTGCCGGCAGCGGCAAGCAGGAATACGGCAGCGATCCCGCCGACGACGGCCCCGGCGCCGCTGCCCGCCTCCTTGTCGCCCGTCGCCTGCGCGCCGGCGGAGGCGACGGGAGCGGCAGACGGAGCCGCGGTCGAGGGCTGGGCGGAGGGAACGACCGCACTCGGCGACGGTGAAGGGCCGGGGGCGATCGGCTCGGCTCCCGGGGCCGCTGCTCCGAGCTTCAGGACGGGGGCGGGGTTGTCGACCTTCTCGCCGTCGGTGGGGACCTCGATCCAGCGGGAGATCTTCCCGTCGCCGTAGGTCTCCAGGGTCTTGAAGGCCAGGGACTTCTCGTCGGGCAGCTGGCGCACGGTGACGCTGTACTCGGCGTCCGTGCCCGTCGCCAGAGCCGGGCCGCCGATCGCGTACCCGTCCGGCGTGGCCGTCAGTTTCCACTCCTTCGGAGCGTCCCTCAGCGTTACGGCGTCCGGAGCGATGCCCCGCGGCAGCACCACCCGCAACTCCGAGATCCCCGCGGTTTCCGACTCCGCCTCGGAGGTGAACGACAGCGTCACGTTCTCGGCGAGGGCACGCGGGTCGGAGGCCGTGACTTCGGCGTGCGCGGCGGCCGGGCCGGCGGCCACACCCACAACCACCAGGGCGCCGACGGCCGCGATACCCAGCCTGCGGAGCTGGAGGCGGGTGTGTGATCCGTTCATGTTGGAGAACCCTCTCGGTACGCGGGGCGGGCCTCGACCTGCAGCCGAAGGGCCCGTCAGGATCAGGTGAACGTCTCCTGCGCACCCGTCAGGAGGACCTCGACGCACCACCGCGTGACACAGCATCGTTGTCACCGTCGGTCGCGCAGGTCGCACAGCCAAGCCGTCGAGCGCAGCGAGGAGGCTCCGCAAGCCCGGCCGCACCCGTGACCGACCACGGACACCGAAAGCCGCGACGGTCGCCGTGACGGCTGCCTGGACCCATCGGCTCACGTTCTCCGGCAGGCGGCTCAGCACCTGGTCCGCGCGATGCATGAGCAGAGCCATCACACCTGCGGCCGTGCAATGGGCCGCCGTCATGGTCAACGTGCTGTGGTGTGCCGTACGTCCGATCTCCAGGACGCTCCCGTGCGCTTCGGTGTGCGGGGCACCTGCCGCCCGCGGCACGGACAGGGCCCGGTGAAACAGGAGTTGCGCAAGCCCGGTGGCCGTGACCACGTACCAGCCGGGCCGACACGGACGGGCCGCGAGCCATGAGAGCGCGAAGACCACCACCGAAGCGACGGCAGCCCGCCGCCAGGACACCGGTTCCTCCGAGCCCAGATGATGACCGACGACCGCCAGCATGCCGCTGATCAGCGTGAACACGGCAGCCCGCAGCCCCCGTCCGCCCCACCTCGCAGGCCGCGGACACGAGCGCATCCCCGCAGCGGCTTCGGCCATGTCGGGCTCATCATCACCGCACCCCGTAGCCACCGGGCCCCAACTGTCAATTGCGGAGCAGTTTCGTGGGCATGGAAGCCACACCCCGAGTCATTTGAAAGCTAACCGACATTTATTGCACGTTTTTGCAACCTTGAGGGTCGAGAAACACATCCAAAGAGGCGGACCACCCGTTCTGCCCGCTCAGGGCAGCCCCACTGTTCGGAGCGAAGTTCGTGCACGAGTACCCGCAATCGCAGCAGCCCGGCCGATCCGGCCGATCCCGCAAGAAGATGTGGATCGGCTCCGCGGTGGCCGTGGTCCTGCTCGCCGGCGCCGGCGCCGGGTCGATCCTCTGGACGACGGACTGGTTCGACGGGAACGGGGAGTCCGTCAGCTACACGAAGCCGTCGACCGGAGCGGGCAAGGAGCAGGAGACCGGCGGCGGGAAGCAGGACTCCGTGCCGAGCGCGGACCCGGACGTGTCCCTCCCCGCCGGTCCGTTCACCGACTTCAAGCAGACGGTCAAGCTGGAGGACGGCACCCGCATATCCAAGGCCCGGGTGAAGGGCCCCAAGTCCGGCTTCGAGGGCAGCGTCTGGGTGTGGACGCCGAAGGAGTACGACCGCCCCGAATACGCGAAGAGCGCTTTCCCGGTCATGATCGCGCTGCCCGGCGGCAACGGGAACGCCGACAACTACTGGGCGACCATGCCGAAGCTGGGCCTCCAGAAGGCCATCGCCGAGGGCGCCGCGACCGGCAAGAGCCTCCCCTTCATCCTGGTCATGCCGATCCTCAACCCGGACGCCAAGTACTACTACGACGGCTCCGACATCCCCGGCCAGGCCAAGATGGGCACCTGGATCGGCGAGGACGTACCCGACCTCGCCCGCGCCAACTTCCGTACCTACAAGTCCCGTGACGGCTGGGCCTTCATGGGCAACTCCTCCGGCGCCTTCGTCGGCCTCAAGCAACTCCTGCAGAAGCCGGACCGCTTCCGGGCCGTCATAGCCAACGGCGGCGAGATCGTCCCCGACTCCCCGCTCTGGAAGGGCCACCAGGCGGAAATGGACGCGAACAACCCCGAGAAGCTCGCACCGAAGCTGATCGCCGACAAGGGCCCCGAGGTGGACATCCTCTTCCAGTACGGCACCAAGGAGGGCGGCCGCGACCGGATGGAGAAGTTCCAGCAGCAGTTCGGCAAGGGCCCGATCAAGGTCACGATCCACGAGATCCAGGGCGGCGACCACAACGGCTGGGACTACGTCCGGGGCATGCGGGAAGGCGCCCTGGAACAGCTCAGCAAGCTGATGAAGGGGCCGAAGCCGCAGTAGGGCCTCGCCCTTGACTCATACGGTGTCCGCCGGTTCCGCCGGCAGCGATGCGCGCCCCACCTCTGGTGCCCGGGCCCACCCGGCGGGGATCATGGGTGGCGCGCGTTGGCCGTCATCGCCGCAGCGAGTGCAGGAGGTACGCGTGTCCACGATCGGCAACTGGACCCCGGCGCGGCTCCCCTTCTCGTGAACGAGTACGCCGCGCTGACCTCCCAGGGGCTGTACACGTCTGCTGGGTGACTGGTGGTGAGGAAGCACCGGCTCGCGCAGGGGTACCCGTGGCGCGGGGCCCGCCGGCCGGCGG